>NZ_BAAJYR010000149.1:0-8915 GCF_057546605.1 Acidovorax sp. KPB24-03
TCCGTTCCCCCCGGTCCCCCGCCGCCGGCCCCCGACCCCGCCCCCGGTCGCAACCTGCGCGCGCAGGAGGCCGTGAGCGCCTACGCGCAGACCGAGCAGGGTCCGCAGGTGCCCCGCCAGCCGCTGTCGCGCGTGCAGGACGTGATGACCGTGGGCGCCCTCACCGTGCCGCCCGACATCCGAGTGAACGACGCCTGGGCCACGCTGGCGGAGCACCGCATCGCCCAGGCGCCCGTGGTCGACGCCGCGGGCCACGTGGTCGGGCTGCTGCTGCGCGCCGACATGGCGCCGCTCGATCTGCTGCCCGAGCCCGGCAGCGTGAAGGCGGCCATCGATCTGGCGCGCCGGCCCGTCTCCGAGATCATGGTGAGCCCGGTGCCCACCGTGGCCGCCGACACCGAACTGCGCCGCGTGGCGGGCGTGCTGCTCGACACCGGCCTGCCCGGCCTGCCGGTGACCGACGAGGCCGGCACCATGACCGGCTTCATCTCGCGCACCGACATCCTTCGCGCCGTCGCGGCCGACCCGCCCCTGGACCTCTGGAGCTGAAGCGGCCCGCGGCGCCAGCCGCTGCCGCGGCGCAGCACCGCCACCGCGCATGAAAAAACCCGCGGGGCCTGACAGCCACGCGGGTTCTTGATGAATCGAGTCAGCCCGCAGCTGGCGCCACGGGCCGCGCCCCCGATGGGCGAATCGCTCAGCGGATCACTCGGCTGAAATCGCCTCGGGCTCGGCGATCTCCACCGAGGGCAGCGGGCTCGCCAGCACCTTGTCGATGGTCTTGCCGTCCATATCCACCACCTCGAACTGCCAGCCCTCCCACTGCACCGTGTCGGTCACGCGGGGCAGCTTGCCGGTCAGCAGCATCACCATGCCGCTGAGCGTGTGGTAGCGGCCGCGGTCTTCCTCGGGCACAGCGTCCAGGTTCAGGCGGTCTTTCAGTTCGGGCACGGGGATGTGGCCGTCCAGCAGCCAGCTGCCGTCCTCGCGCTGCACCGCCCAGGAGGTTTCGGGGTCGCGGGCGTGGAATTCGCCCGTGATGGCCTCGATCAAATCCTGCAGCGTGACGATGCCCTGCACTTCGCCGTATTCGTCGATCACGAACGCCATGTGCAGGTCGGACTGGCGGAAGTTGTCCAGCAGCTCCATGCCGGTGATCGTCTCGGGCACGTACAGCGCCGTCTGCAGCGGCTGCGTGGCCAGGTCGCGCGCCTGCTCGCGCAGCGAGCGAGACAGCCACTGGCGGGCGTTCAGCACGCCCAGCACGTTCTCCATGCCGCCCCGCACCACGGGAAAGCGCGCGTGGTCCGACTCCTCGATGCATTTGAGGTTCTCTTCGAACGAGTCCTCCACGTCCAGCACCGCCACATCGGCGCGCGGCACCATCAGCGAGCCGATCTGGCGGTCGTCCAGGCGGAACACGTTGCGCACCATCTGGTGCTCGTGCGACTCGATCACGCCGGCGCTCGTGCCTTCGGCCAGCACCGCGTGGATCTCGGCCTCAGTCACCGCGCTGGCGTTGTTCTCCTTCACGCCCAGCAGGCGCAGCAGGCCCTGTGTGGACATGGACAGCAGCTTCACGAACGGCTTGGTCGCGATGGCCAGCCAGTTGATCGGGCGCGCCACCAGGCGGGCGATGACTTCCGGATGGCTCTGGCCCAGGCGCTTGGGCACGAGTTCGCCCACGACGATGGAGAAGTAGGTGATGAGCATCACCACCAGGCCGGTGGCCAGGTAGCTGGCGTATTTGGCCTCCAGCCCCAGCGTGCGCAGCCATTCGCCCAGGGGCTGGGCCAGCGCGGCTTCGCCGACGATACCGTTCAGCACACCGATGGAGGTGATGCCGATCTGGATGGTGGAGAGGAATCGGGTCGGGTCTTCGCCCAGCTTGACGGCAGCGACCGCGCCGCTATCGCCCTCATCGATCAGCTTCTGGAGCCGGGTCTTGCGCGCCGTGACCAGCGCCAGTTCCGACATGGCAAACAGGCCATTGAGCAGGATGAGGGCGAACAGTATTGCTATTTCCATAGACAGGGAACGGATGGGTTCCCTCAGAGTGAATCAACCGCAAATTGTAAGAAGTCACACCCGACGTGGGGTCATAAGGGCCGCCCGCGTAGGGACATTGGGGTGCCAGCGTGGTATTTGCGCCCTGTCCCTGCCGGAACAGGGCCTGCGGCAGGCGCCGTAGACCATGCATCGAAATGGCCTCCAGCGCAATAAGTACTAGGGCATATAGCTATTCAATTAATAGCAAACCGATGGCCAATCGATTTCAATGCCCTGCGGGGCCCGTCTCCGGCGTGCGCTCGGTGATCGCCAGCCCCGTGGCCGCATCGATGCGCAGGCCCTTGGGCAGCGGGAATTTCACCGTCTCCTCGATGCCGTCCATTTTGCGCACCGACACGGCGCCCAGCGCCTTGATGCGGTCGATCACCTGGCGCACCAAAATCTCGGGCGCCGAGGCCCCGGCCGTCAGCCCCACGCGGGCCACGCCCTCGAACCATTCGGCGCGCAGCTCCTCGGCGCTGTCCACCATGTAGGCCCGGGTGCCCAGGCGCGCCGCCAGCTCGCGCAGCCGGTTGCTGTTGGAGCTGGTGGGGCTGCCCACCACGATCACCAGGTCCACCTGCGGGCTCAGCACCTTGACCGCGTCCTGCCGGTTCTGCGTGGCGTAGCAGATATCCTGCTGCTTGGGCTCGCGCACGCTCGGGAACCGCGCGCGCACCGCCGCGCTGATCTCGGCCGCGTCGTCCACCGACAGCGTGGTCTGCGTCACCACCGCCAGCTTGGCCGTCTGCCCGGGCTGCACCCGGGCCACGTCCTGCACGTCCTCCACCAGGTGGATGCCGTGGTCTAGCTGGCCCATGGTGCCCTCCACCTCCGGGTGGCCCTTGTGGCCGATCATGATGAACTCGTAACCCTCCTTGGCCAGCTTGGCGACCTCCACGTGCACCTTGGTCACCAGCGGGCAGGTCGCATCGAACACGCTGAAGCCGCGCTCGGCCGCCTCGGTCTGCACCGCCTTGCTCACGCCGTGGGCCGAGAACACCAGCGTGGAGCCCGGCGGCACATCGGCCAGGTCCTCGATGAAGATCGCGCCCTTGGCCTTGAGGTCGTTCACCACGTAGGTGTTGTGCACGATCTCGTGGCGCACGTAGATGGGCGCGCCGAACTTCTGCAGCGCGCGCTCGACGATCTCGATCGCGCGGTCCACGCCCGCGCAAAAGCCGCGCGGCTCGGCCAGAACGATTTCCTGGGGTTTTTGCATGGCGTCAGAGCACCCCGATGAGCTGCACCTCGAAGGTGACCGGCTGCCCCGCCAGCGGGTGGTTGAAGTCGAAGCGCACCGCGCCGTCCTCGCGCACCGCCAGCACCACGCCCGCGTAGCTGCCCAGACCGTCCGGCGTGGGGAACTGCACCACGTCGCCCACCGTGTAGCGCTCGTCGGGATCGCCCAGCTCGGCCAGCAGCTTGCGCGCCACCCACTGCTGCATGTCGGGGTTGCGGTCGCCGAAGGCCTCGCCCGCGGGCAGGGTGAACGTGGTGCGGGTGCCCTCGGGCAGGCCGATCAGGCACTGCTCCATGGCGGGGGACAACTCGCCCGCGCCCAGCGACAGGGTGGCCGGCTTGTCGCCGAAGGTGTTGATCACGTCGCCCGCCGGGCCGGCCAGACGGTAGTGCAGGGTCAGGAAGGAACCGGCCTGCACGGTGGGAGCGGCGGCGGGAGAGGCAACGAGGGAGGTGGGGGCGAGGGTGGTCATGAGAGTCCCGATAAACTGGCCGCCATTGTAGAAACCCGCCCATTCCCTGCCCCGCGCGCGGCCATGCCGCCGCCCTTACCGGACCTGCCGCACCATGCTCATGAAAACCATGCCTGCCGACGCCCGGCCCCGTGAACGGCTGCTGCAGCGGGGCCCTGCCGCGCTGTCGGATGCGGAACTGCTGGCGATCATCCTGCGCACGGGCATCGCCGGCAAAGGGGTGATGGAGATGGCGTGCGAGCTGCTGGCACCCACCACCGTGGATTCGGCAACGGGCAAACCCACCGGAGGCTTCAGCGGCATCAGCGGGCTGCTGCACACCAGCGCCGATGACCTGCGGCGCATCAAGGGCCTCGGCCCTGCCAAACGGGCCGAACTGGTGGCCGTGTTGGAGCTGGCAAGGCGGGCGCTCGCGGAACAACTGAGCGAGCGTGAGGCGTTCGAGTCCCCCACGGCTGTGAAGCACTACTTGCAACTGCATCTGGCAAAAAAAGGCTACGAAGTTTTTGCCGTGATGTTCCTGGACGCCCAGAACCGCATGATCGCCCTGGACGAAATGTTCCGCGGCACGCTCACCCATGCCAGCGTGTACCCCCGCGAAGTCGTCACGCGCGCCCTGCACCACCACGCCGCCGCCGTGGTGCTGGCCCACAACCACCCCAGCGGCAGCGTGGAGCCCAGCCGCGCGGATGAAAACCTCACCAAGACCCTCACGAACGCCCTGGCGCTGGTGGACGTGCGCGTGCTCGACCACGTGATCGTGGCGCCCGGCAACGCGCTGTCGATGGCCGAATCCGGGCTGCTGTAGGACCCTCGCGGGCTGGGCTGCCGGGGTGGCGGCCTGCCTGCCGACTCCAGCCCCCTCGCCGCGCAGCATTGCCGATTGATTAACAATTGGTTAATCAATTCAATTGCTCGAAAGTCACTTTTTCGCTTTTTCCGATTAGCATTCGCCCCCAATAAAAAACGCGATCTCGAAGGGGGGATTGAATGAGCGCAGAACTCGCGGCCACGTTCTTCAACGTCGGCTACGGACAGACCCTGGCCCAGTCCATGGACAGGAACCAGGTGGACGTGCTGGTGCTGACGCAGGGCCAGTACATGAGCATCCTGCAGGACAAGGCCAGGCGCAATGCCGCCCTGGAATTCAACCTGCGCAAGATGCTGTCGCAGTCCACGTTCGGGCAGTACTGGCAGAAAGAATTCAGCCCGAATGCCAGCGAGCCGTGGGTCGGGCCCGTAGCGCAGGGGGCCAATGACATGCTTGCCATCACAAAGACGCTGAACGCCATCGGCATGGCCGGCATCGGCAGCTACATCAAGACCACGGCAACGGGCACGTACATCATCATCAAGGGGTACTCGGCCCAGCGCAGCAGTGCCCTGCAGGGAACGCGGTATCTGGCGACCAATCCTAAGATGCTGCAGCTCGGATTGGGGATGAAGAGTTTGCAGGGGATTGCCAAGGGCGGTTTTATTCTGGGCGTGGTGGTCTCCACAGGACTTGAGGTGATGGACTTCATGTTCAACGACGAGAAGACCATGTACGACCTGGTGGGCGGCATCGGCGTAGAAGCCGTCAAGGGAGGGCTTGGCGCCCTGGTGGCCTATGGCGCGGCTGCGTTTGTAGGCACTTCGATGACTGCGGTTGCGGTCGTTCCTCTCGGTTTTATGGCGGTGGTTGCACTCGCCACTGGCATCGGCCTGAATGTACTGGACCGCCGCTACAGCATCAAAGACCAAGTGATCACTGCCCTCAAAATGCTCCCGGAAGAGACGGCGCAGGGCATGTACTACATAGACACTAAAACCCAGTCTTGGCAGGACGATCTGCGCAATGCCATCGAGCAAAAAAAAGGTGGAGGCAGGGCGTGCCATCGACCGCAGCGTGCGGGACTGGCTTTGCCGAATCTCCTGCGGCAGATACTAGCGATGCCTGTTGACCGGAACACGATCTAATGAACGACATTCAGCAAATCCGAAAGAGCCTGATATGGGGCGTGCCGCTGTATTTGGGGTTAATTGCCGGCGCCTACTTGCTGACAGTCCACGAAATCCTGCCCACCATAGAGGCAATCACATCCAAAGCGCCGGTGGTCCGTATTGCGCCTTCGCTCCAATTGATCCCTTTTGTCGGCATCGCCTGCATCCTGGGGATTCTGGTTGCAAGCACCCGGGCCGTTCCTTTGAACGCCAGGAACATCAAGCGCTTCGAACGTGCATTCATTGCCGCTGTCGGGGTGTGTGTAGTCGCAATGGTCTTGATACCCGTGACGTCTGTGCTCCAACGCGTCTATATGCCCCGCAACGGGTACTCGATGTGCGCCGAGTTGAAAGACAACCCCACGTTTTGGTTTACAGACTGGGTGCGTAATCCAGCCTGGTGCGTCAAAGGCAAGAGCCTGGAATGGGTGAACGAGCAGGCCGGCGCGACCGCTCCCCCAGGCACGCCATAGGTGCGACCGCTACCACACCAGTTCACTTGCTATTAATTAAATAGCTACAGGCCAGCGCACTGACTGCGCTACCAGCTTATTTTTCCGGATTCAGTTCCTGAGGTTCCAGCCGCGCCTAAAAATCAAAAATATGTTTGATGTGAAAAAAATTCGCCGGGCGCTCATCTGGGGCATCCCGCTTTTTTTTAGGGCTCGCGGCAGGTTGTCTTTGGATGACAGCAGACATCCTGGTGACGGCCATTGTGAATGTTGTGAATCGCGCTTCCGCTGTTCGAATCACGCCCGGGGTTTGGGTTGCGCCGTTTTGCGCGGCATTCTCCTTGTTGGGAATCATCGTGGGATGCCTGCGAGCGGTTCCCGTGAGTGACCACGCGATCAAGCCTTTCGAACGCGCATTCCAGGCAGCAGTCTTAGGTGGAGTCGTGGCCATGTTCCTAATCCCGGCCACCTCGGTCATCCAACGCTTTTACATGCCAGGCATCGGTTACTCGATGTGTTCGGAACTAGAGGGCCACCCCACTATGTGGTTCACGGACTGGGTGCGCGACCCTGCTTGGTGCGCCAAAGGCAAGAGCCTGGAGTGGGTGAACGAGCAAGCGCGCATAGCCCGTCATCCCGGCAAGCCATAGAGGCGATCGCTGCAACATTCCGCCTTTTTGCTATTAATTAAATAGCGCCATGCCAGCACACTGATTGCGCTGGAGACCGATTCATGTCCGATATACGACCACGCCGAAAGCGTGCGCGCGACGTGCGCACCATCGATCCAACAATGTTCGCCGTTCAAAAACTCCGCAAGGGGTTGCTTTGGATCATTCCTCTTTTTTCGGCAGCGATTGCAGGCTGCTTCTGGATGACGGCAGAAATCATGGTGCCGACCATCTTGGATATCGCATACCGCGCGCCCGCAGTGCAAGTTACACCGGGCATGCTAGTGAGCCCGTTCTTGGCAGCGTTATTGATTCTGGGGATGGTCGTGGGCGGCATGCGCGCCATTCCCTTGAATGAACGCATCGTCAAACCAGTCGAACAAGCCATGATCATCGTGATGCTGGGCGCATTCGTTGGCATGTGGCTGGTTCCCATCACGGGCATCGCCCAACATTTCTTCATGCCGAGCCTGGGCTACTCCCCCTGCAACATCTTGCGGGGCAACCCCAACAAGTGGTCCAACGACTGGGTGCTCGACACGCAGTGGTGCGTCAAAGGCCAGACCATCGAATGGGTCAAGGAGCAGGCCCGCTTGGCCGTCACTCCTGGCGCTTCCAGATAGCCAAGAAACACACCTGCGGGCGAGCGACCGCCTCCTCCGCTCAGCACCCGGCCGGCCGATTTCCACGCAGGGTGAGCAGCCCGGTCACGCGCAGCGTGTCACCCGTGCCGTCCGTGGCCGTCAGCCGCTTGTTGACGATCTCGAGGTAGTCGCGGCTGTGGTGCACGTCGGTGTCGTCGCCGTCGCCGCTGGCGGTTGCGAACTCGCGGCCGCGCACGTTCAGGACCAGCCGGTAGAGCGAGTCGGCATTGGTGGCGTAGCGCACCGTGCCGGAGGCGGTGCCGTCGCCACCCACCCGGTCGGCGCCGTCGAAGGTGAAGCTGCACAGCTCGGGGGCCGTGCCGGTGGCGGCAATTTTGGTGACCTCGCTGGCGTTGATGTTTCCGTTGCCGTACGAGCCGTCCAGACCGCTGACCGAGGCATTGGTCACGGTGAGCGACGCCGCGCGTTCGTCCAGGGAATCGCTGCCCCCGCCGCACGCGGACAACAGCGCGGCGGCGGCCAGCAGGGTGGACAGGAGAGACAAGGTTTTGAGGGAGGTGTTCATGGCCAATGGGTCGGTTGTGGGATGGAGGAAAAGGCTCGCTGGGGCCCAGCCAAAGCCAGACACCGGCCATAACTGTACCATCATGTTCTGTTTTAAATGGTGGTTTTTTGGCGCCCTTTTTTGCCGGCAAGTGCCTGCGATGGATTGGCCCGCAGCCGGGCCTGCCCCCGGCGCACCTACACTGCGCGCCATGCCAGACACCCGCCGGAAGCCTTCGAGAAAACGCCCTTGGGGAGGGTGGGTTGCCGGCCTTGCGGGATCGGCCGTGCTGGTGGTGGCCTGCACGGGCGCGCGGCAGGGCCTTGAGCCGGAAGCCACCGCGCCGGGCGCGCTGCGCCTGATCGGCACCGCCGCCATCGCCCCCGGCAGCGAGGTGCTGGGCACGACCTTCGGCGGCATCTCGGGCATCGATTACGACCCGGTGCAGGACCGCTGGCTGCTCATCAGCGACGACCGCTCGGCCCTGCAGCCGGCGCGCGTCTATACCGCCACGCTGCGCTACACCGCCATGCACCTGGAGACCCCCGCGATCACCGGCACCGCACCGCTGCGCCAGGCCAATGGCGCGCCCTACCCTGCGCCGCGGCACGCCGCGCCCGATGTGGACGTGCCCGATGCCGAAGCGGTGCGCTGGCTGCCGGGCGGGCGCACTTTTTTTGTGGACCAGCGAGGGCGACTTCGCGCGCGGCTTCGGCCCGCAGTGGCGCGAACACCGGGCCGATGGCGCGTGGGTGCGCGAACTGCCCTTGCCCACGGCGTTCGGGCGGGTGCCCGACTTCCGGCGCGGGCCGCGCGCCAACGCGACGCTGGAAGGGCTGGCGCTGTCGCCGGACGCGCAGGCCTGCTGGCCATGGAACAGCCTGGGTCCAGGACGG
>NZ_BAAJYR010000150.1:0-8912 GCF_057546605.1 Acidovorax sp. KPB24-03
TTTTACCAGCCTGTTCGACTTCTGCGTCCGCGTGGACCGCACGCGCTTGAACAAGCGCACGCTGGAGGCGCTCATCAAGGCGGGTGCGTTCGACACCATGAACATGAATCGGGCCTCGCTCGTCGCCTCGATCGACCGGGCGTTCGACTTTGCGAACGCCACGCTGGCCAATGCCAACCAGGGCGGCCTGTTCGACATGATGGGCGAGGACGCCCACGGCTCGAGCACGCAGGAGCCCGAACTCGTCGAGATGGTGCCCTGGGGTGTGAAGGAGCGCCTCACGCAGGAAAAGACGGCCGTGGGCTTTTACCTGTCGGGCCACCTGTTCGACGAGGTGGCCAGTGAGGTGCGCCGTTTCGTACGAACGCAGATCGACGAACTGCTCGACAGCCGCGAGCCCCAGATCCTGGCGGGCATCATCAGCGACTTTCGGGTGATCAACGGGCAGCGGGGCCGGCTGGCCCTGTTCAAGTTGGACGACAAGTCGGCCACCATCGAAGCCTCGGCCGACGAGAACGTGGTCAACGCCCACCGGGACATGCTGAAGGACGACGAGTTCGTCGTCATGAGCGGCCGCCTGCAGCTCGACCATTTCAGTGGCGGGCTGCGGGTGAAGGTGCAGCAGGTGTGGGACCTGGCGGGGGCTCGGGCCAAGTTCGGACGCTACCTGCAGGTCGCCATCGGGGATACCGCGCCGGACGTGCAGCGCCTGGTGCGCGAATTCCCGCCCCGTCGACAGGAAACCGAGCAGGGCGAGGTGCTGGTGCACGGCCTTCGGGTGCGCATGGGCATCCGCTGCAAGGCCGGCCAAGGCCAGGCCGTGGCAGAGTTGCAACTGGGTGAGGGCAGCCGTTTCTTCCCCTCCGACGCCGCTTTGGCGGCCTGGAGCGCCCAGGCCGGCACCGGTTCGGTCAATGTGGTGTACGACGCAGGCTGACCCGGCGAGGATGGGGCTTGAAACACCGTTGGATGATCACTACATGGGAGAGGCTGCGTAGACCGCCGTGGCTCGCTAGAATGAAATCCATGGCAACTAAACCACCTTCCCCCACCCCCGCTCCGCCCACCAGGACGCCAGCGCGGGATGATGGCGGTTCGGTCGTGCTCGAACGTCGCACGCAAAAGACCCAGCCGCCGCAAATGTTTCAGGTGGTCATGCTCAATGATGACTTCACGCCGATGGAATTCGTCATCGTCGTGCTGCAGGAATTCTTCAGCAAAGACCGGGAAGCCGCCACGCAGATCATGCTGAAAATCCATTTGGACGGCAAAGGCGTATGTGGGGTGTATTCCCGCGATGTCGCCGCCACCAAAGTGGAGCAGGTCCGCGAGGCGGCCCACAAGGCGGGGCATCCGCTGCAATGCCTCAGCGAGCCTGTTGAATAAACGGCCTTTGGTCCCGATCTACAGTAATCCCTTCCACGCAAGCACAAAGGAGTTCACATGATTGCCCAGGAACTGGAAGTCAGCTTGCACATGGCCTTTGTCGAGGCCCGCCAGCAGCGCCACGAGTTCATTACCGTGGAGCATCTGCTGCTTGCACTGCTAGATAACCCCAGCGCAGCCGAGGTGCTGCGCGCATGTTCGGCCAACATCGATGATCTGCGTTCATCGCTGGCCAATTTCATCAAAGACAATACCCCTCAGGTCGCCGGCACCGACGAGGTGGACACGCAGCCCACGCTGGGTTTCCAGCGCGTGATCCAGCGCGCCATCATGCACGTGCAGTCCACGGGCAACGGCAAGAAGGAAGTCACGGGCGCCAACGTGCTCGTGGCCATCTTTGGCGAGAAGGATTCGCACGCCGTGTACTACCTGCACCAGCAGGGCGTCACGCGCCTGGACGTGGTCAATTTCATTGCCCACGGCATCAAGAAAGGCGAGCCGCCGGAACCCGCCAAGCCTGAGAACCAGGGAGAAGGCGAAGAGGGCGGTGGCGGTGGCGAGCGCAACGAGAAAGCCTCGCCGCTCGAGCAGTACACCCAGAACCTCAATCAGGCGGCCAAGGACGGCAAGATCGACCCGCTGATCGGCCGCCACTACGAGGTCGAGCGCACGATCCAGATCCTGTGCCGGCGCCGCAAGAACAACCCGCTGCTCGTGGGCGAAGCCGGCGTGGGCAAGACGGCCATCGCCGAGGGCCTGGCATGGCGCATCACGCAGAACGACGTGCCGGAAATCCTGGCCGAGGCGGTCGTGTATTCGCTCGACATGGGCGCCTTGCTGGCGGGCACCAAGTACCGTGGTGATTTCGAGCAGCGCCTGAAGGGTGTGCTCAAGTCGCTCAAGGACAAGCCCAATGCGGTGCTGTTCATCGACGAAATCCACACGCTGATCGGCGCCGGTGCGGCCTCGGGCGGCACGCTGGACGCGTCCAACCTGCTCAAGCCGGCGCTCTCCAGCGGCCAGCTCAAATGCATCGGCGCGACCACGTTCACCGAGTACCGCGGCATCTTCGAAAAAGACGCGGCCCTGTCGCGCCGGTTCCAGAAGGTCGATGTGGTGGAGCCGACCGTGCAGGAAACGGTGGACATCCTCAAGGGGCTCAAGTCGCGCTTCGAAGAGCACCACAGCGTGAAGTACGCCGCGGCGGCGCTGCAGGCAGCGGCCGAATTGTCGGCCAAGTACATCAACGACCGTCACCTGCCCGACAAGGCGATCGACGTGATCGACGAAGCCGGCGCGGCTCAACGCATCCAGGTGGCCAGCAAGCGCAAGAAGACCATCGGCAAGGCCGAGATCGAGGAAATCGTGGCGAAGATCGCGCGCATCCCGCCCGCGAACGTGTCCAACGACGACCGCAGCAAGCTGCAGACCATCGAGCGCGACCTCAAGAGCGTGGTGTTCGGCCAGGACAAGGCGCTGGAGGTGCTCGCTTCCGCCGTGAAGATGGCGCGTTCGGGCCTGGGCAAGGGCGACAAGCCGATCGGCTCGTTCCTGTTCAGCGGCCCCACTGGCGTCGGCAAGACCGAGGCGGCCAAGCAGCTCGCCTACATCATGGGCATCGAGCTGATCCGCTTCGACATGTCCGAGTACATGGAGCGCCATGCGGTGAGCCGCCTGATCGGTGCGCCTCCGGGCTATGTCGGGTTCGACCAGGGTGGGTTGCTGACCGAGGCAGTCACGAAGAAGCCGCACTCCGTGCTGCTGCTCGACGAGATCGAAAAGGCGCATCCGGACATCTTCAACGTGCTGCTGCAGGTGATGGACCACGGCACGCTGACCGACAACAACGGGCGCAAGGCCGACTTCCGCAACGTCATCATCATCATGACGACGAACGCGGGTGCCGAGACCATGAACAAGGCCACCATCGGGTTCACGAACCCGCGGCAGGCGGGCGATGAAATGGGCGACATCAAGCGCCTGTTCACGCCCGAGTTCCGCAACCGGCTGGATGCCATCGTGAACTTCAAGGCGCTGGACGAGCAGATCATTCTGCGCGTGGTGGACAAGTTCCTGCTGCAACTCGAAACCCAGTTGAGCGAGAAGAAGGTGGAGGTGACCTTCACCGACACGCTGCGCAAGCACTTGGCCAAGAAGGGCTTCGATCCGCTGATGGGCGCCCGCCCGATGCAGCGCCTGATCCAGGACACCATCCGCCGTGCCCTGGCCGACGAACTGCTCTTCGGCCGCCTGACCGAAGGTGGCCGCCTCACGGTGGACATCGAGGTGAAGACGGACGAAAAAGGCGTGGAAACGCCCGAGGTGCTGCTGGACATCCAGCCGCTGCCCAAGCGGGAGCGCTCGGCGAAATCCGAGCCGGCCGAGCCGGAAGAGGCCACGGCAGACTGATCGGCCGACGGATTACCCGGACGCCGATGGTGGCCGCCTGATATGAAAAAGCCCGCGTTCGCCGCGGGCTTTTTCTTTTCCACCCTTGCCCTGGCTTGCAGGCCGCTCAGGGCAAGGTCAGGCGGCACCGATCTGCATCACGGCGCCATCAGCCGCTGCAGCAACTCCAAGGTGGGATAGCCGTCGGCCACCACGCCGATGCTCTGCTGGAACTGGCGCAGGCCGGCGCGCGTGGCGGGGCCCATCACGCCGTCCGCCGTGCCGGCGGAAAACCCGCGCTGGTTCAATGCTGTCTGCAGGTCTTTCACCTGGCTGCGCGACAGGGGTTGCAAATCCCGCGGCCAGGGGGCCACCACGCCCGTGCCGCCCTCGATCTGCCGCGCCAGCAGGCCCACTGCCAGGGCGTAGTTCACTGAGTTGTTGTAGCGCAGGATGCTGCGGAAGTTGTCGCCCACCAGGAAGGCCGGCCCGCGCGCACCCGCGGGGGCGATGACATACGCCGCACCCAGGTCGGGCAGGGGTTGCCGGTCGATGGCCACCACGCCTTCCGCGGTCCACTGCGCGGACGACTGGCGCACGGTGTTCTCGGCGCGGGCGTGATCGAAACCCGGCGGCAGCTGCACCTCGATACCCCAGGGCTGTCCGCTGCGCCAGCCGGAGCTGGCCAGGTAGTTGGCGGTGGACGACGCCACATCGGGGATGCTGCCCCAGATGTCGCGGCGGCCGTCGCCGTCGGCGTCGACCGCGTAGGCGAGGAACACGGATGGCAGGAACTGCGTGTGGCCCATGGCGCCCGCCCACGATCCGATCATGCGGTCGGCCGCGATATCGCCCTGGTCCAGGATGCGCAGCGCCGCCAGCAGTTCGTTGCGGGCCCATTGGGCGCGGCGGCCCTCGAACCCCAGCGTGGCCAGCGCATCGACGGCACGGAAGGTGCCGAAATTGCCGCCGTAGTTGCTTTCCATGCCCCAGATGGCGGTGACGATCGAGGCCGGCACGCCGTACCGCGCAGCCGCGGTTTCGAGCGGCGCCGCGTATTCGGCCCGCTTGGCCTGGCCCTGGGCGATGCGCTGGGCAGAAACAGCACTGTCCAAGTACGCCCACGGGGTGCGCGTGAACTCGGGCTGCGCGCGGTCCAGCTCGATCACCCGCTGTTGCAACTGCGCGCCGGCCAGGGCCGTCTGCACGGTATCGGGCCGGATCCCGGCCGCCAGCGCGTCCTGGGTGAAGGCCGTGATCCATGCGGCGAAACCGGCCTGTTCGGCCGCAGCGGCTTCTTCGGGGCTGACCGCAGGCGCCGCGGCGTCCTGGACCGGGGGAGGTGCGGAAGGTATCACGGCCGGTGGTGACACTGCGGGCTGCGGAGGCGGAACGGCAGGGGCGGCGTGGGCCGGGGCAGCTTTCGGAGGCTGGGCGCGCGGCGCCGATGCACAGCCTGCGAGGGCCGCCGCGGCGGCCAGCGGAACCAGCCAGTGGGCTGCGCGGGTTCTGGAGGAGAGACGGAGGGGCGAGGAGGGGGCAAGGCGTCGTTGCATGCCTTATTGTCCCGCGCCCCGGCATACTTGCGGGCTTCGGTGTTACCGGCTGCACGATTTCATGCATACCTTTTTCTGGCACGACTACGAAACCTTTGGCGCCAACACGCGCCGTGACCGCCCCGCGCAGTTCGCGGGGATCCGCACGGATGCGGACCTGAACGAAATCGGCGAACCGCTGATGGTCTATTGCCAGCCCGCGCCCGATTACCTGCCCGACCCGGTGTCGTGCCTGATCACCGGCATCACGCCGCAGGTCGCATTGGAGCGTGGCCTGCCGGAGCACGCATTCGCCGCGCGCATCGAGGCCGAGCTGGCGCTGCCCGGCACCATCGGCGTCGGCTACAACACCATCCGGTTCGACGACGAGATCACGCGGTTCATGTTCTGGCGCAACCTGATGGACCCCTATGCCCGGGAATGGCAGAACCAGTGCGGCCGGTGGGACCTGCTCGACGTGGTGCGCATGGCCTACGCGCTGCGCCCGGATGGCATCGTCTGGCCGAAGAAGGAAGACGGCTCCCCCAGCTTCAAGCTGGAACACCTGTCCAAGGCCAATGGCCTGGCGCACGAGGCCGCGCACGATGCGCTCTCCGACGTGCGCGCCACCATCGGCCTGGCCCGGCTGATCCGCGACCGGCAGCCCAAGCTGTTCGAGTTCGCGCTGGGGCTGCACAAAAAAAGACCGCGTGGCCGCCGAATTGCGCCTGCCCGCCACGGCCGACACCGCACGGCCTTTTTTGCACATCTCGGGCATGTTTCCTGCCGAGCGCGGCTGCGTCGCGGTGATGTGGCCGCTCGCCAGCCACCCCACCAACAAGAACGAACTGATCGCCTGGGACCTGGCCCACGATCCGTCCGAACTGGCCCTGCTGGGCGCCGAGGCGATCCGCGAGCGGCTGTTCAGCCGGGCGGATGCGCTGCCCGAAGGCGTGACGCGCCTGCCCATCAAGACCGTGCACCTGAACAAGTCGCCGATGGTGGTGGGCAACGTCAACACGCTGACGCCCCAGATGGCCCAGCGCTGGTCCGTCGATCTCGAGCGGGCCGCCGGCCATGCCGAGGTGGCGCGCGCCTTGCCCGACATGAGCGCCATCTGGGCCAGCGTGTTCACGCGGCCGCAGGAAGCCGCACCGGACGTGGACCAGGACCTGTACGGCGGCTTCGTCGGCAACGAGGACCGTCGCCGGCTGAACCGCCTGCGTGCCCTGCCGCCCCAAGAGCTCGCCTTGGCCAAGACGGGCTTTGACGACGAGCGGCTCGAAGAGCTGGTGTGGCGCTACCGTGCGCGCAATTTCCCGCACACGCTGGACGGGGCCGACCAGGAGCGCTGGGAGGGCCACCGCGTGGCCTGCCTGATGGAAGGCGCGGGCGGCGCGCTCACCTTCGACGAGCTGTTCGCCAAGCTGGACGAACTGGGCGCCGAGGCGGATGAGCGGGGCGAGGAAATCCTGGGCGCGCTGTACGACTACGCGGAAAGCATCGCGCCCGCGATGTAGCGGGAGGCTTCGATGTCCATGACTCCGTCCCCTTTGGAAAGTACCACCATGCCCGTGCCACCCCCGGCCGAGGCCGGCGTGCACGCGCTGGCCGAGTTCATGGCGGCGCACCCTCGGGTGTTCGTGCTCACCGGGGCGGGCTGCAGCACGGCGGCTGGCATTCCCGATTACCGCGACGGCAATGGCGACTGGAAGCGGCCGCCGCCCCTCACGTTCCAGGCCTTCATGGGCGACGACGCCACGCGCCGCCGCTATTGGGCGCGCAGCTTCATCGGCTGGCGCGTGATGGGGCGGGCGCGCCCTGCACCGGCGCACCATGCGCTCGCCGCGCTGGAAGCGGCCGGCCGGGTGGAACTGCTGCTCACGCAGAACGTGGACGGCCTGCACACGGCTGCGGGGAGCCTTCGCACCATCGATCTGCATGGCCGCATCGACACCGTGCGCTGCATGGCCTGCGAAGCCCGTTTGCCACGCGCCGAGCTGCAAGACGAGTTGCTGCGCCGCAATCCCGATTGGGCTGCGCTGCATGCGCATGCAGCGCCCGATGGCGATGCCGACCTGGAAGGCCAGGATTTCAGCGCGTTCGATGTGCCGCCGTGCCCGCGCTGCGGCGCCGGCCCGCTCAAGCCCGATGTGGTGTTCTTCGGCGAGAGCGTGCCGCGCGATCGCGTGCAGGCCGCCCGCGATGCGCTGCTGCGCGCCGATGCCATGCTGGTGGCCGGCTCGTCGCTCATGGTGTATTCGGGCTTTCGCTTCGTGCAGATGGCGGTGGACGCGGGCAAGCCCGTGGCGGCCGTCAACTGGGGCCGCACGCGGGCCGATCCGCTGCTGTCGCTCAAGGTCGAGCAGGATGTCGGAGCGGCGCTGGGCGCGGTGGCCCGTGCGCTGGCTGGAGGGGCTGCCGGACCGCTGTGAGCGAGGTGGCAGCGCTCGGGATGTGGCGCCAAAGTGAACCGAGGACACCGCCAGGGCTTTGGATACACCCCGGCCGTGCCATTGGTGTAAGGTGCCAGTCGCCCAAGCAACACCCTGGCGCCATGCAGCGCCGGGCGATGACAGAGCCCCAAGGAGACAGCATGGAGACGAACGCATCCCTCGGTGCGCCCGGCCCGACGCCGGGCGAAGTGGCCGCTTCGGCGGCGCAGCGGATCACGCAGGCGCACGAGCGCTCCACCGCCTTCGGCCTGCGGCGGCACGAGTCGGCGGACCTGCGGCCCCTGGATGCCGAAGCCCTGGCCTGGATGGTGGCCCGCAACGAAGCGCTGTTCGCCCACGCCCGCCCCGTGATGGAAACGCTGTCGGCCCAGATCGCCGGCACCCAGAGCATGGTGCTGCTGACCGATGCGCAGGGTGTGGTGCTGCACGCTCTGGGCGACGACGAGTTCCTGGACCGGGCGAGCCTGGTCGCCCTGCGCCCCGGCGCGGCGTGGTCCGAGCGCAGCAAGGGCACCAATGCCATCGGCACGGCCCTGGCGCTGGGCGAGGCGCTGCAGGTCAACGGCAATGAGCACTTTCTACAGGCCAACCATTTCCTGACCTGTTCCTGCGCGCCCATCCTTGACCCGCACGGGCATGTGATCGGCGCGCTCGACGTGAGCGGCGACCACCGCAGCCAGAGCGCCCACACCATGGCGCTGGTGCGCATGTCGGCCAAGATGGTGGAGAACCACCTGTTCGGCAAGGTGTTCGAAGACGCCGTTCGGCTGCGCTTCCATGCGCGGACGGAATTCCTCGGCACGCTGGTGGAGGGGTTGGCCGCGTTCACGCCGGACGGGCGGTTCCTCGCCGCCAACCGCAGCGGGCAGTTCCAGCTGGGCATGTCGGCCAATGCGTTGCAGGCGCACACGTTCTCTTCGCTGTTCGGCATGCCCATGGCGGCGCTGCTCGCGCATGCCCGCCAGGCCGTTCCGGAGCCGCTGCGCCTGCAACTGCCCGGCGGCGTGGCGGTGCAGGCGATGGTGGAGTTTCGGCCACGCTCGGGCACGCTGCTGCCCTGGGTCGACCCGGGCAACGGGCCCGATCGGTCTGATCGGTCCGACGGGGCCGGGGGCGCCACCGGCGATCCAGCCAGGGGAGGGCGATG
>NZ_BAAJYR010000151.1:0-8790 GCF_057546605.1 Acidovorax sp. KPB24-03
CCCCCAGCCCGGCGCCCTCGGGCGGCGGCACGGGGGCCGTGAACGCCCCGGCCACCGACGAGGAGGCCGCGCGGTTTCTGCTGCAGGCGCAGTTCTCGGCCACCGACGAATCCATCGCCGAGGTGCGCGGCCAGGGCTACGCCGCCTGGCTGGCCAACCAGTTCGCCCAGCCCATCGGCACGACGGGCACCGACTGGCTCACCCAGCGCGGCTACGGCGTGGCCAATGCCGACACGCGCTTCTACAACGCGGCCTACCCGGCCGACTTCATGCTGTGGAACCAGCTGTTCACCGCGGGCGACGCGGTGCGCAAGCGCGTGGCGCTGGCCCTGTCGGAGATCATGGTGGTCTCGGTCAACGGCCTGGACCAGACCTGGAACGCCTTCCTGGCCGCCGGCTACTGGGACGTGCTGAACACGCACGCGCTCGGCAACTTCCGCGCGCTGCTGGAGGCCGTGACGCTGAACCCGGCCATGGGCGTGTACCTGAACACGCGCGGCAACCAGAAGGAAGACGCCCGCACCGGCCGCCAGCCCGACGAGAACTACGCCCGCGAAGTGATGCAGCTGTTCACGCTGGGCCTGTACCAGCTCAACGCCGACGGCACCGAGCAGCGCGACGGCAGCGGCAACCGGCTGGAGACCTACACCGCCGCCGACGTGAGCAACCTGGCGCGCGTGTTCACCGGCTACGACTACGACCGCAGCCAGAACCAGCCCACCACCGTGGGCACCAGCACCGTGCCCAGCCCGCAGCAGGCCCGGCTGCCGATGGTGCTGACCGCCAGCCGGCATTCCACGCTGGCCGCCACGTTCCTGGGCACCACCGTCGGGGCCGGCACGCCCGGCGAGGCGGCGCTCAAGACGGCGCTGGACACCCTCTTCAACCACCCCAACGTCGGCCCCTTCATCGGCCGCCAGCTCATCCAGCGCCTGGTGACCAGCAACCCCAGCCCCGCCTACGTGGCGCGCGTGGCGGCGGCGTTCGCCAACAACGGCAGCGGCACCCGGGGCGACCTGCGCGCGGTGGTGGCCGCCGTGCTGCTCGACACCGAAGCACGCAGCGCCACGGGGCTGGCGAACCCTCAGTTCGGCCGCCTGCGCGAGCCCATGGTGCGCTTCGTGCAATGGGGCCGCACCTTCGGGCTGCGCTCCGCGCAGGGCAGCTGGAAGATCGGCGACCTGAGCGACCCCGCCACGCGCCTGGGGCAAAGCCCGATGCGCGCGGGGTCGGTGTTCAACTTCTTTCGCCCCGGCTACGTGCCGCCGGCCACCGCCATGGCCGCCAACGGCCAGGTCGCGCCGGAGTTCCAGATCGTCAACGAAACCAGCGTGAGCGGCTACCTGAACTTCATGCAGAACGCCATCCGCAACGGCATCTTCGTGAACGCGCCCGACCTGCCGCAAAACGCCAGCAACGCGAGCAACGGCTTCGACATCGCCTGCACCTACGCCAACCTGCTGCCGCTGGTGGCCGACGCCACGGCCCTGGTGCGCAAGGCAGCGCTGCTGCTGTCGGCGGGCCAGGTGTCCGCCGCCACGCAGGGCCGCATCGTGGCCGCGCTGAACACCACGCCCGTCACGGCGAGCAGCACCGCCGCCGTGCAGCTCAACCGCGTCGCCGCGGCCGTGCTGCTGGTGATGGCCAGCCCCGAATACCTCGTGCAGAAGTGACCGCCCCTGCCCCACGGACACGCCTACGGAACACGCCCATGCCCACGAACCCGTCCACCCCCTTCATCGACCCGGCCCGCCACACGCGCCGCGCCTTCCTGCGGCGCTCGGCCCAGCTGGCCGCCACCGGCACCGCGCTGCCGTTCGCCCTCAACCTCGCCGCTTTAGGCGAGGCCGCGGCGTTCGAAGCCAACGACTACAAGGCGCTGGTGTGTGTCTTCCTGTACGGTGGCAACGACTACGCCAACACCGTCGTGCCCTACGACAGCGCGCGCTACGCCCAGTACGCCACCATCCGCGGCGGCGGCGCGGACGGTGCCGCAGGCGGCATCGCGCTCGGGCGCAGTGCGCTGGGCGGCACCGTGCTGCAGCCGGCCAGCGCCCTCGCGGGCGGCCTGCAGTACGCGCTGCACCCCGCCATGACCGGCATGGCCGGCCTCTTCAACAGCGGGCGCGCGGCGGTGCAGCTCAACGTGGGGCCGCTGGTGGTGCCGCTCACGCGGGCGCAGTACGCCAGCGCCGACCGCCGCACCTACCCGCTGCCCCCGAAGCTCTTTTCGCACAACGACCAGCAGTCGGTGTGGCAATCGCAGGGCGCCGAAGGCTCCACCGTGGGCTGGGGCGGCAACCTGGGCGACCTCGCCCTGTCGGCCAACACCAACTCGCTGTTCACCTGCATCTCGGCCAGCGGCAACGCGGTGTTCCTCTCGGGCGACCAGGCGCTGCAATACCAGATCAGCACCAGCGGCGCCGTGCCCATCAACGGGGTCAAGAACAACGTCTATGGATCGAGCGCCGTGCGCGGCGTGCTGAGCGAGCTGGTGCAGGCTGCCAGCGCCCACGCGATGGAGGCCGAATACGCGCGCGTAACGCAGCGCTCCATCGGCTCGGAAGGGCAGATCTCCGCCGCGCTGGCGGGCGCGGGCGTGTCCACCGCGTTCCCGACGGGCAACCCCCTGGCCGACCAGCTCAAGGTGGTGGCGCGGCTGATCGCGGCGCGCGGCGCGCTGGGCACGCGGCGGCAGGTGTTCTTCGTGTCAATGGGCGGGTTCGACCTGCACGACAACCTGGTTTCGGGCCAGGCCGTGCTGATGGACCGCGTGAGCAGCGCCATGACCGCGTTCTACAACGCCACCGTGGAGCTGGGCGTGGCCGACAAGGTGACCGCCTTCACCGCATCGGACTTCGGGCGCACGCTCACGTCCAACGGCGACGGCTCCGACCACGGCTGGGGCAGCCACCATTTCGTGGTCGGCGGCGCCGTGCGCGGCGCGGCCTTCTACGGCACGCCGCCACCCATCAGCGTGGGCAACGGCAGCGGCAGCGAAGACCAGTGGCACGTGGGCCAGGGCCGCCTGCTGCCCAGCACCGCCGTGGACCAGTACGCGGCCACGATGGCGCGGTGGTTCGGGGTGGCGAACACCGAGATGACCGGTGTGCTGCCGAGGCTGGGGAATTTCGGGGGAGCGGCGTATCCGGTGAATCTGGGATTCTTGGGGTGATGGGTGGCGCGGTGGGTTAGCAAGCATTAGTTGTTGGGGCCGCAATCCGGTGGCCGTGTCGGGTCCGTGCATTCGGAGGGGATGTTTTCGAAAAGCACATCGCGCCCCACGCGTACTCTCTTCATGTCCATCGGCGGGTCCAGATACCAGTAGGTCTCTCCATTCAGCCATAGATCGACCACGCTGCTTTCACCCAGCAAAGTTCTGGAATCCACGCGGTACAAACGCACCACGTAAGGCATCTTGTAGTCGTGGTGAAAGACGCGCTGGAGGATCGATGCTTTGTAGAACTCCAGTCGGTAAACCCGATGCGGACTGTTTTCGCTGTCGAAAAAGTCGGTGTTGAGGCATACCAAGCGAAAGCAGCAAGGGCTGCCAAGGCCGAACCCCATCCGAGGGTGGTTTTCCTGATTTGCACAGTTTCGCTCACGGCCGGCGCGCTTTCATCAAGGCTTGGCGGGACACCCACTGGCAAGCGGTGGGTCGCCACATTCCGAGGGGATGCCCTCAAACACCACTTCATTGCCTACATACACCTTGTTGGTAGCGACTGGTGGATCAAGGTGCCAGTCGAACTGCCCACCACCTTGAAGGTCCACGACTTCACTTTCTCGCAACAGCGTTTTGGGCGAAACGCGATATAGCCGGACGACGAAAGGCATCCTGAAATCGTGGTGGACGATGCGCTGCAGGATCGATGCCCGATGGAACTCAAGGCGATAGATTTCATGAGGACTGTTGTAGCTGTACAGGAACGTAGGGGAAGTGGCGCGCACCCCAAAACAACACAACCACCCAGCATCAGGCACCACACGACACACGGGATTTTTTTCAAAGGGCGCATCAAGGCTTGGGACAACTGACCAACGGTGACGCAGGTGTGCATTCCGCTGGGATTTTTTCAAACAAGACATCCCTGCCGACGCGCACTTCGTTCCGGTCCACCGAAGAATTCAGATACCACGTGATTTCGCCGTTCAGCCAGAGATCGACCACCTCGCTTTCACCCAGCAGCGTCTTGGGCTCGATTTTGTACAAGCGCACGACATAGGGCATCTTGAAATCGAGATGGGCGATTCTTTGCAAGGGAGATGCTTTATGGAACTCCAGGCGGTAAACGCGATGCGGGCTGTTTTCGCTGTCGAAAAATGTGGGCGTCATGGCGTACCAAGCCATGACAAAGAGGGCCGTCACCGCCAAGCACCGGACGAAGCAAGAGCCTCTATTGAAAACAGGTTTTTCACCATCTCTACAAGAGAAAATCATGGGTCCGGCATTGATCTGCTTCACTTCTTGGCAGGGCAATCTGGTGGCAAAGTAGGGTCCGTGCATTCGGAAGGAATGTTGTTGAAGAACACATCCCGCCCTACGTAAACTTTGTTAGTGGCTACCGGCGCATCCAAATGCCAACTGGTCTCGCCATTCATCCAGAGATCGACCACTTCGCTTTCACCGAGCAATGTCCTGGAATTAACCCGGTAAAGACGCACCACATAAGGCATCTTGTAGTCGTAATGGATGACACGCTGGACGATTGATGCCTTGTAGAACTCAAGGCGGTAAACGCGGTGAGGACTGTTCTCACTATCGAAAAAAGTGGGGGTCGCCGCGTACCAGACCAAAAAAATAATCGCATTCAGTGCAAGGCACCAAACGATACAAGGGACTTTACGAAGATCTGACAGTTTCATCACCATTCCAGCTTGATCGGAAAAGGAAGGCGCACACGGTGCACATCGGACAGGACGATGAAGTCGCCGCCGCGCCCATGCTTTGCTCGCCATTTGCGAAAGTCTTCGTTCTGCACAAGGTAAGTGTGACCACGCGCTTTGGCCTCGCTCTCATGTGACCATTGCTCAGAAATTGAAACCTGCCCGCCCGGTGGATGCACGCGGCTGACACCGCCGTATCCCCAGAAGCCCAATGGCTGGGATAGGAAAGCCTGGTTTCCGTCGCTGAAGTCGTAAGAGTCGCGCAAATAAAAGCCCAGTTCGTCGATTGCGACTGCGGTTCTACCCGTCCCTTGTCGGGTGACCCATCCTGAAACGGCCACCTTGAGGGTAGCCTCGCCCATGGCTCCGTATAAATCATCCAGAGGATCGCTCATCCGGCCAAAGGTGAGGAAATTCACTTGGCAAGTCTCATCCAGCATTTTTGCGGATTGCGCAAGATTGCCCAGTCTCCAACCTTGCGGGCTTCGAATTCCAATCCAATCGTCCGCACGCTTTTGCAACTGACGAAGGCCAGCGGGAGTGGCCCAATTCACTTGCAGCTTGGCCAACGCAGCACGCACGCGAGCAAAGCCCAGCGCCCACCCCATGGTCACGACACCTTCTTCCAATTGCATGCTGCCAAGCGTCGTCGCCTTGTAAGGGGCGCGCCCTTGTTTCATGTACTCAGGCATCTCATACCCTGCCCCCCGAAACCACCGCTCCATCAACGCCGCCGCCACTGGCCACCCCATGCGCGAGCGCATCACCCCCGGGATGTCATCCAGTTGAAAAAGCCGCACCTTGGGCGGCAGTTTTTTTCTCCAGTTGCGCGCGCAGGCGCTCCTGGTCCACTTGGACCATGCCCTTGTTCATGGGACCTCCCCGTTCCGTCTTCGGTTGTTTTTAGAACCGCGGATTCTGGGGGTAAAAACCGGCGCACGGCGCGGTTCGGGGCAACGGATTTGCCACCGAAAGTAACGTAACTATCGATCAGCCCTGCGCTGTGGACGGCAGGTAGCGCGCCAGGTACCGCCCGGTGTGGCTGGCCGGGTTGGCGGCCAGGTCTTCGGGCGTTCCCTCACCCACCACGGTGCCGCCACCGGCGCCGCCCTCGGGGCCCATGTCGATGATCCAGTCGGCCGTCTTGATGACGTCCAGGTTGTGCTCGATCACGACGATGGTGTTGCCCGCGTCGCGCAGCTGGTGCAGCACCTTGAGCAGCAGGTCGATGTCAGCGAAGTGCAGGCCGGTGGTGGGCTCGTCCAGGATGTAGAGCGTGCGGCCGGTGTCGCGCTTGCTCAATTCCTGCGCGAGCTTCACGCGCTGGGCCTCGCCGCCCGAGAGCGTGGTGGCGGCCTGGCCCAGGCGGATGTACGACAGGCCCACGTCCAGCAGCGTCTGCAGCTTGCGAGCGATGGTCGGCACGTCCTTGAAGAAGGCGAAGGCGTCTTCCACCGTGAGGTCGAGGATCTGCGCGATGTTCTTGCCCTTCCACAGGACTTCGAGCGTCTCGCGGTTGTAGCGCTGGCCGTGGCAGATGTCGCAGGGCACGTACACGTCGGGCAGAAAGTGCATCTCCACCTTCACCACGCCGTCGCCCTGGCAGGCCTCGCAGCGGCCGCCGGCCACGTTGAAGGAAAAGCGCCCGGGCCCGTAGCCACGTTCCTTGGCGGTGTTCACCTCGGCCATCAGTTCGCGGATGGGCGTGAACAGGCCGGTGTAGGTGGCGGGGTTGCTGCGCGGCGTGCGGCCGATGGGGCTTTGGTCGACGTTGATGACCTTGTCGAAATACTCCATGCCCTCGATGGCCTCATGCGGCGCGGGCTCGTCGTGCGCGCGGTAGAGCTGGCGCGCCACGGCGGCATACAGCGTGTCGTTGACGAGCGTGCTCTTGCCCGAGCCCGAGACGCCGGTCACGCAGGTGAGCAGGCCCACGGGGAACTCCACGCTCACGTTCTTCAGGCTGTGGCCCGTGGCGCCAACCACGCGCAGGGCCTGCAGCCGGCCCTGGGTGGCGCGGTGCTCGGCCTGGCGCTCGGCGCGCTGCTCCGCGCGGCGCTTGCTGGCCTCGGTTTCGGGGAAGCGCGATTTGCCCTTCCTCGCCGCTTCGGGGGCCGTGGGGGTGCCCTCCATCACGGGCAGCCACGGCGTGCGGCGCGGGGGAACGGGGATGGACAGCGTGCCCGACAGGTACTGGCCCGTGAGCGAATCGGGATGGCCGCGCACCGCGTCGTAGGTGCCCTGCGCCATCACGCGGCCGCCATGCACGCCGGCGCCGGGGCCCATGTCGATCACGTGGTCGGCGGCGCGCATCATGTCCTCGTCGTGCTCGACCACGATCACGCTGTTGCCGATGTCGCGCAGGTGCTGCAAGGTGGCGATCAGGCGGTCGTTGTCGCGCTGGTGCAGGCCGATGCTGGGCTCGTCGAGCACGTACATGACGCCGGTCAGGCCCGAGCCGATCTGGCTGGCCAGGCGGATGCGCTGGGCCTCGCCGCCCGAGAGCGTCTCGGCGCTGCGGTCCAGGCTCAGGTAGTTCAGCCCCACGTCGTTCAGGAACGTGAGGCGCGTGCCGATCTCGCGCACGACCTTGTCGGCGATCTCGGCCTTGGCGCCGGTGAGCTTGAGCTGCGAGAACCAGGCGTGCGCGTCGGCCAGCGTGGCGTGGCTCACCTCGTAGATGGCACGGGCCTGTTCGCCCTCGCCCACCTTCACGTGGCGCGCCTCCAGCCGCAGCCGCGCGCCGTGGCATTCGGGGCAGGGCTGGGTGCTGCGGTAGCGCGCGAGCTCTTCGCGCACGACCACCGAATCGGTCTCGCGGTAGCGCCGCGCCATGTTGGGCAGGATGCCTTCGAAGGGGTGCTTCTTGACGATGGCCTTGCCCTTGTTGGCGCCGCTGTCCAGCACGTAGTTGAAGGCAATCTCCTCCTCGCCCGATCCGTACAGCACGGCCTGCTGCACCGGCGGGGGCAGCGATTCGTAGGGTGCCTCCACATCGAAGCGGTAGTGCCTGGCGAGGCTCTCCAGCATGGCGAAGTAGTAGCCGTTGCGCCGGTCCCAGCCCTTGATGGCGCCGCTGGCCAGGCTCAAGGAGGGAAAGGCCACCACGCGCGCGGGATCGAACACCTCCTGCTGCCCGATGCCGTCGCAGGCCGGGCAGGCGCCCATGGGCGAGTTGAACGAGAACAGGCGCGGCTCCAGCTCGGCCAGCGAATAGCTGCACACGGGGCAGGCGAACTTGCTGGAGAACAGGTGCTCCTGGCCGCCATCCATCTCCAGCGCCAGCACGCGGCCGTTGCCCTCCACGCCGCCCACGCGCAGGGCCGCCTCGAAGCTCTCGGCCAGGCGCTGCTGCATCTCGGCGCGCACTTTCAGGCGGTCGATCACCACGTCCACATCGTGCTTTTCGGTCTTCTTGAGCTGCGGCAGGCTTTCATATTCGTAGATGGTGCCGTCCACCCGAAAGCGCACATAGCCCAGCGCCTGCATCTGCGCGAAGAGTTCGGTGAACTCGCCCTTCTTGTCGCGCGCGACCGGGGCCAGCACCATGAGGCGGGTGTCCTCGGGCAGGGCCAGCACGGCATCCACCATCTGGCTCACCGTCTGGGCGGCCAGCGGCAGGCCGTGGTAGGGGCAGTACGGCGTGCCGGCGCGCGCGTACAGCAGGCGCAGGTAGTCGTGGATCTCGGTCACCGTGCCCACGGTGGAGCGCGGGTTGTGGCTGGTGGCCTTCTGCTCGATCGAGATGGCCGGCGACAGGCCCTCGATCAGGTCCACGTCGGGCTTGTCCAGCCGGCCCAGGAACTGCCGCGCATAGGCCGACAGGCTCTCCACATAGCGGCGCTGGCCCTCGGCATAGAGCGTGTCGAACGCCAGGCTGGACTTGCCCGAGCCCGACAGCCC
>NZ_BAAJYR010000152.1:0-8738 GCF_057546605.1 Acidovorax sp. KPB24-03
CCGGCGCGGCGCCATCGCCTTCGCAGGCGTGCCGGCAGCCGCCGCACAGGCCCCGCCACCGGCGCCCGACGTGGCGCCCGCAGAACCGGAGGAATTCGTGCACGAACCCGACCTCGAGGAAGCCGCCATCCGTTTTGCCAATGGCGACCATGCCGGCGCGGAGTCCGGCCTGCTCGAAGTGCTGGCGCAGCACGAGCAGGACGATCCCCAGCAGCAGCTGGAGATCTGGATGACGCTGTTCGACCTGTACCGCGCCATCGGGGAGCACGAGCGCTTCGAGGCGCTGGCGATCGACTATGCGGCCCGGTTCAGCCGCTCGGCGCCGCTGTGGTTTTCCATGCCCGAACTGCTGGGCCTGCAGGCGCAGCCCGCGCCGGCCACCACGGGCTTCCCGCAGCGCGAGTTCAGCTGGAACTCGCCGACCACGCTGGCCGCGCAATCGGTGGTGGCGCTGCAGGCGTCGCTCGCCCGCGCCGCCCCGCCCTGGACGCTGACCTGGTCGCGCCTGGCCGCCATCGACGAGGCCGCCGTGCCGCTGCTGGCCAACCTGTTCACGCAGTGGGCGGAGCAGGAGGTGCAGCTGACGTTCTTCGGCGTGGAGGCGCTCAACACGGTGCTGGAAGCCTGCACCCAGTCCGGAGACCGGGACACGTCGCCCGAGTGGTGGCGCTTGCGCATGGCGGCGCTGCGCCTCATGGGCCGCCCCGACGAGTTCGAACTCGTGGCGCTCGACTACTGCGTGACCTACGAGGTCTCGCCGCCATCATGGATCTCGCCGCGGTGCAGTTATTCCAGCGATGACAGCGGCGCCCCGGTGCCCGCAGATGCCACGCCCTCCGATTTGCATGCCTCGGGCTACGGCGAACCCTCGTCCATGCCGGCGGGCCTGGAGAGTGCCGAGCCTTCGGCATCGCTGTCCGGCCACATCGAAGGCGACGCGGTGCCGTTGCTGGCGCCGTTCGAGGAGCAGGTGAAGCCCGGTGCGCCGCTGATCATCGCGTGCGACCGCCTGGTGCGGGTGGACTTCGCGGCGGCCGGCTCGGTGCTCAACTGGGCGGCCGAGCAGCAGGCCCAGGGCCACGCGGTCCACTTCGTCAACCTGCAGCGGCTGGTGGCGGTGTTCTTCAACGTGATCGGCGTGAACGAACACGCCTGGGTCGTTCCGCGCAAGAACTGACCCTCGGGCACAGGGCGCCGGCAGGGCGCGCTGGCCGCTCTTCATGCCCCGTGCAACGCCGTGCGCGGGGGGCGTTGCAAACCGTGCGGGCATCCCCACATGCCAACGCTATGGAACAGTTTCACGGCACCACCATCCTCAGCGTCCGCCGCCAGACGGCGGACGGCATCCAGGTCGCCATCGGCGGCGACGGCCAGGTCACCCTGGGCAACATCGTGGTCAAGGGCACCGCGCGCAAGGTGCGCAAGCTCTACCACGGCAAGGTCCTGGCGGGCTTCGCCGGGGCCACGGCCGATGCGTTCACGCTCTTCGAACGGTTCGAGGCCAAGCTGGAAAAGCACCAGGGCCACCTGACGCGCGCGGCCATCGAACTCACCAAGGACTGGCGCACCGACCGCGTCCTGCGCCGCCTGGAGGCCATGCTGGCGGTGGCCGACACCAGCGCCTCGCTCATCATCACTGGCAACGGCGACGTGCTGGAGCCCGAGCAGGGCATCGTGGCCATCGGATCGGGCGGCGCCTATGCGCACTCGGCGGCCAAGGCGCTGCTGAACCACACCGAGCTCAGCGCGCAGGAAGTGGTCAAGAAGTCGCTGGAGATCGCCGGCGAACTGTGCATCTACACCAACATGAACCACACCATCGAGACGCTCTGAGCGCCCCGGCGGTTACTATTATTTTGATAGCTGTCTGCCTTAGAAGAATATGTGCTGACGGCTGATTTGATTGCAGGTCCCCATGTCGTCCATGACCCCCCAGGAAATCGTCTCCGAACTCGACCACCACATCGTCGGCCAGGCCAGCGCCAAGCGCGCCGTCGCCATCGCGCTGCGCAACCGCTGGCGCCGCCAGCAGGTGGAAGGCAGCCTGCGCCACGAGATCACGCCCAAGAACATCCTCATGATCGGCCCCACCGGCGTGGGCAAGACCGAGATCGCGCGCCGCCTGGCCCGGCTGGCCGATGCGCCCTTCATCAAGGTCGAGGCCACCAAGTTCACCGAGGTGGGCTATGTGGGCAAGGACGTGGACTCCATCGTCCGCGACCTGGTCGAGATGGCCGTCAAGCAGGCGCGCGAGAGCGACATGAAAAAGGGCCGCGCCCGCGCCGAAGACGCGGCCGAGGACCGCATCCTCGACGTGCTGGTGCCGCCCGCGCGGGGCCATGCGGCGGCCGAGGCCGCGCCGCCGGCCGACAGCACCGCCCGGCAGGTGTTCCGCAAGAAGCTGCGCGAGGGCCAGCTGGACGACAAGGAAATCGAGATCGACGTGGCCGACGCCCGGCCGCAGCTGGAGATCATGGGCCCGCAGGGCATGGAAGAGATGGCCGAGCAGCTGCGTGGCATGTTCAGCCAGATGGGCCAGGAAAAGCGCCGCACGCGCAAACTCAAGATCGCCGAGGCGCTCAAGCTGCTCACCGACGAGGAGGCCGCCAAGCTCGTGAACGAGGACGAGGTGAAGACCCGCGCCGTGCAGAACGCCGAGCAGAACGGCATCGTCTTCATCGACGAGATCGACAAGGTGGCCACCCGGCAGGAATCGAGCGGCTCGGACATCTCGCGCCAGGGCGTGCAGCGCGACCTGCTGCCGCTGGTGGAGGGCACCACCGTGTCCACCAAGTACGGCATGGTCAAGACGGACCACATCCTGTTCATCGCCTCGGGCGCTTTCCACCTGAGCAAGCCGAGCGACCTGATCCCCGAGCTGCAGGGGCGCTTTCCGATCCGCGTCGAACTCGAATCGCTGTCCGTGCAGGATTTCGAAGCCATCCTCACGCAGACGCATGCCTCGCTGGTCAAGCAGTACCAGGCCCTGCTGGCCACCGAAGGCGTTACGCTCGAATTCGCGCCCGAGGGCATCACGCGCCTGGCGCACATCGCCTTCGAGGTGAACGAGCGCACCGAGAACATCGGCGCGCGCCGGCTGTCCACGGTGATGGAGCGGCTGCTGGACGAAGTGAGCTTCGATGCCGCCCGTTTGTCCGGCCAAACGGTGGTGGTGGATGCTGCGTACGTGAACGCGCGGCTCGAGTCCTTGAGCCAGGACGAGGATTTGTCGCGCTATATCTTGTAAAAGATTCCGGCGTGTTGCGGGCCCCTGGATTCTTGCCCGGATTCCAGGTTGCCCGAGAGCCTTCAGGTATCACTTGCATAGCCTGGGCTAAGTGCTTATTCAGTAAAGCATTTTGGGTGTTCTCCACTGGCACTGTCGGTGCTAAGTCGTTGATTTCATTGCAAAACTTTGTTGCACCTGGCGGGGCTCGGTATTTTTTTCCTGCTACAGTGCAAAAAAGTGCAATTAAGTGGTGAAAAGTGCCCTCGTGCGTCCATTCCGGATGCGCAGGCGCGACAACGAGCTGGGGTTCGATTCCGTGTTTCAAGGGGCGTCATCGCTGAGTCTGGATGCGAAGGGAAGGCTTTCCGTGCCTACCCGGCATCGTGACGTCCTCGCGGCGACCGCCAACAGTCAGCTCACCATCACCAAGCATCCGCACGGCTGCCTCATGGTGTTTCCCCGCCCCGAATGGGAAAAATTCCGCGAACGCATTGCCGAGCTGCCCATGTCCGCCCAGTGGTGGAAGCGCATCTTCCTGGGCAACGCGATGGACGTGGACATGGATGGCACCGGCCGCGTGCTGGTCTCGCCCGAACTGCGGCAGGCCGCCGGCATCACCAAGGACACGATGCTGCTCGGCATGGGCAACCACTTCGAGCTGTGGGACAAGGCCACCTACGAGGCGCAGGAGGCTGTTGCCATGCAGGCCGAGATGCCGGCCGCTTTCCAGGACTTTTCTTTCTGAGGCCATGGTGAACGCACCGCTGCAACACACCACGGTCTTGCTGGGCGAGGCGGTCGACGCCCTGCTGGGCGCCGCCGGCCCCGCGCCCGCCGGCGTGTGGATCGATGCCACCTTCGGCCGTGGCGGGCACTCCCGCAAGATACTGGACCGGCTGGGGCCGGGCGGGGGCCTCGTGGCGTTCGACAAGGACCCCGAGGCCATCGCAGAAGCAGCGCGCATCACCGATGCGCGCTTTTCCATTCGGCATGAAGGATTCCGCCATCTGGCCGAACTGCCCGAGCGCAGCGCCGCGGGCATCCTCATGGACCTGGGCGTGAGTTCACCCCAGATCGACAGCCCCGGCCGGGGCTTCAGCTTTCGTTTCGACGGCCCGCTGGACATGCGCATGGACACCACGCGCGGCGAGAGCGTGGCCGATTGGCTGGCCACGGCCGAGGTCGGGCAGATTGCGGAGGTGATACGTGACTACGGCGAAGAACGGTTTGCTGGCCCCATTGCAAAGGCGATTGTTGCTCGTCGCGAGGAGCGGGGCCCTCTTGCCACCACCGCTGAACTGGCCCAACTCGTGGCTGGCTCGGTCAAGACCCGCGAAGCAGGCCAGAACCCTGCAACGCGCACATTTCAGGCTCTTCGGATTTTCATCAACGCCGAGCTTGAAGAGCTGCAACAGGCGCTAGAGGCCAGCCTGCGGGTGCTCGCACCCGGTGGCCGGCTGGTGGTGATCAGCTTCCATTCGCTGGAAGACCGCATCGTCAAGCAGTTCATCGCCCAGCATTCCAAGGAGGTCTTCGACCGCCGCGCGCCATTTGCGCAGCCGCAGCCCATGCGGCTCAAGGCGCTGGACCGCATCAAGCCCACCGCAGCCGAGATCGAGGCCAATCCCCGCTCCCGCAGCGCGGTGATGCGCGTGGCCGAGCGCACGGAGGTGCAGTCATGACGCGCCTGAGCCTGGTGCTGCTGCTGGGGGTGATGGTGAGCGCGCTGTACCTCGTGCACATGCAGTACGAGTCGCGGCGCCTGTTCACCGAGCTGGACCGCGCGGTGGCCGAGTCGCGCCGGCTGGAGACCGAACACCAGCGCCTGCAGGTCGAAAAGCGCGCCCAGGCGACGCCGCTGCGGGTGGAAAAGCTCGCCCGCGACCGCCTGCAGATGCGCACGGCCACGCCGGCCATCACGCAGTACGTCGCCGACGACGGCACGCCGGTGGTCACGGCCGCCACGGCAGCGCCCGTGCCGGCCACGCCGGGTGGCGCGGGGAGCGTGCGCCGATGAGCCGCAGCGTCAACTACACCTCCAGCCCGCTGCTGGCCAGCAAGACGCCGGTCTGGCGCAGCAAGTTCATCGTCGCCATGGTGGCGCTGGGCTTCGTGGGCCTGGGCGCCCGCGCGGCCTACGTGCAGGTGTTCGGCAATGCGTTCTTCCAGCGGCAGGGCGAGGTGCGCTTCGCCCGCACGCTGGAGCTGCCCGCCAACCGGGGCCGCATCCTGGATCGCAACGGGCTGATCCTGGCCTCCAGCGTGCCGGCGGCCAGCATCTGGGCCATTCCGGAAGACGTGGAGCAGGACAAGCCCGAGGTGCGCGAAAAGCTCCAGCAACTGGCCAAGCTGCTGGAGATGCCGCTGCCCGCGCTCAAGACCAAGCTCGCGGACGAGGACAAGACCTTCGTCTGGATCAAGCGCCAGCTCGACTGGGAGGTCGGCCAGCAGATCGCCGCCCTCGACATCAAGGGCATCTACCAGCGCAAGGAATACAAGCGCCAGTACCCCGAAGGCGAATCGGCCGCGCACGTGGTGGGCTTCACCAATGTGGAAGACCATGGCCAGGAAGGCATGGAGCTGGCCTTCGACCAGCAGCTGGCCGGCAAGGCCGGCTCGCGCCGCGTCATCAAGGACCGCCTGGGCCGCGTGGTGGAGGGCGTGGGCGCCGAGGTGCCGCCGGTGGACGGGCAGGACATGCAGCTGTCCATCGACAGCAAGGTGCAGTTCTTCGCCTACCAGAAGCTGCGCGACCAGGTGGCGCTGCACAAGGCCAAGGCTGGCAGCGTGGTGGTGATCGACGCGCACACGGGCGAGCTGCTGGCGCTGGCCAACTACCCGAGCTACGTGCCCGACAAGCGCCAGAACCTCACCGGCGAGCAGCTGCGCAACCGCGCGCTCACCGACGTGTTCGAGCCCGGCTCCACCATGAAGCCGTTCACCATCGGCCTGGCGCTGGAGACCGGCCGCGTGCGCCCGGAAACCATCGTGGACACCAACCCCGGCCGCGTCACCATCACGGGCTCGACCATCTCCGACACGCACAACTACGGCGTGCTCACGGTCGAGGGTGTGATCCAGAAATCCAGCAACGTGGGCACCACCAAGATCGCCATGCAGATGCCGGCGCGCGAGATGTGGGAGACCTTCTCGGCGGCCGGTTTCGGGCAGAAGCCGCAGATCCACTTCCCCGGCGTGGTGAGCGGCCGCCTGCGGCCCTACAAGACCTGGCGCCCGGTGGAGCAGGCCACCATGTCCTACGGCTACGGCCTGTCGGCCAGCCTGCTGCAGATGGCGCGCTCGTACACGGTGTTCGCCAACGGCGGCCAGATCATTCCCGCCACCATGCTCAAGTCGAGCACGCCGGCGGTCGGCGTGCCCGTGTTCTCCGAGCGCACGGCCGACCAGGTGCGCAAGATGCTGCAGATGGCCGCGGGCCCCGGCGGCACGGGCCAGCAGGCGCAGACCGTGGGCTACTCGGTGGGCGGAAAATCCGGCACCGCGCGCAAGCAGGTGGGCAAGAGCTATGCCTCGGGCAAGTACCGGGCGTGGTTCACCGGCATGGCGCCGATCGACAAGCCGCGCATCATCGTCGCGGTGATGATCGACGAGCCCAGCAACGGCGTGTTCTACGGCGGTGCGGTGGCGGCGCCGGTGTTCAGCGCCGTGGTGCAGCAGACCCTTCGCATGATGGGCGTGCAGCCCGACATGGCCGTCAAGCCCCAGATCGTGGCCAACACCGTGGAGGAATCGCTATGACGACGACCCCGCTGCTCACCTCGGTGCACGACGCCGTGCAATGGCTGGCCGCCCGGGTGACCGGTACGCTGCAGACCGACAGCCGGCTCATCCAGCCCGGCGACGGCTTCATCGCCTGGCCGGGCGCCGCCACCGATGGCCGCGCCCATGTGGGCGACGCGCTGGCGCGTGGCGCCATGGCCTGCCTGGTCGAGCACGAAGGCATCGAGGCCTTCGATTTCGCCCATGCGCCGGTGGCCGCGCTGCGCGGGCTCAAGGCCATCACCGGAACGCTGGCGGCCGAGTGGTTCGGCCACCCCACGCAGTCGATCGACGTGCTGGCCGTGACCGGCACCAACGGCAAGACCAGCGTCAGCTGGTGGCTGGCCGATGCGCTCAACCTGCTGGCGCGCAACGAACTGGCGGCGCCCGGCGGCTGCGCGCTGATCGGTACGCTGGGCGCCGGCGTGCCGCCTGCGCTCGAGTCCACCGGCCTCACGACGCCGGACCCGGTGCGCCTGCAGCGCGCCTTCGCCCATTTCGCCAAAGAAGGCCATGTGGCCTGCGCGATCGAGGCTTCGTCCATCGGGCTGGCGGAGCACCGCCTGACCGGCACGCGGGTGCGGGCGGCCCTGTTCACGAATTTCACCCAGGACCACCTGGACTACCACCCGAGCATGGCGGCCTACTGGCAGGCCAAGAGCACCTTGTTCGACTGGCCCGGGCTGCAGATCGCCGTGGTCAACATCGACGACCGGCACGGCGCCGAACTGCACGAGACGCTGTCCCAGCAGCCGCTGGACCTGTGGAGCGTTTCCTTGCAGGGGCCCGCACGGCTCCAGGCCCGGGACATCGCCTGGGGCGATGGCGGCCTGTCGTTCACCGTGGCCGAGGGCGCGCAAAGCCATGTGCTGCAGACGCGGCTCATCGGCCACTACAACGTGGGCAACCTGCTGCTCGTGATGGCCACGCTGCGGGCGCTGGGCGTGCCGCTGGAGCATGCGCTCTACGCCTGCGCGCAGCTGTCGCCGGTGCCGGGCCGCATGGAGCAGATCCATGTGCCGCACCAGCCCCTGGTCGCCGTGGACTACGCCCATACGCCCGATGCGCTCGACCAGGCGCTGCAGGCGCTGCGCCCCATCGCGGCGGAGCGCGGCGGGCGGCTGTGGTGCGTGTTCGGCTGCGGCGGCAGCCGCGACCGCACCAAGCGGCCCCTGATGGGCGCGGTCGCGCAGCAGCGGGCCGATGCGGTCATCGTCACCAGCGACAACCCGCGCGGCGAAGTGCCGGCGGACATCCTTCACGAAATCCTGCAGGGCACCGTGGCCGGGCGCACCGTGCGCGCCGAGGTGGACCGCGCCGCGGCGATCGCGCTGGCGCTGTCCGAGGCCGGGCCGCGCGACGTGGTGCTGATCGCCGGCAAGGGTCACGAGGACTACCAGGAGGTGGCGGGCGAGCGCCGGCCGTTCTCCGACATGGCCCACGCCCAGGCCGGCCTGGCCGCCCGGGGAGGCCGCGCATGATGACGCTGCAGCAGGCGCTGGGGTTCATCCAGGCGCGCGTGCCCACGGCCCGGCTGGTGGGCGAGGGCGCGCTGCCGCTGTCCCGCGTGCACACCGACACGCGCACGCTGCAGGCGGGCGATTTGTTCCTGGCGCTCAAGGGCGAGCGCTACGACGCCAATGCCTTTCTGGCCAATGCGCGCACGGCCGGCGCCGCTGCGGCCGTGGCCCACGGCGGCCTGGAGGGCCGCCGGCCTGCCCGGCATCGA
>NZ_BAAJYR010000153.1:0-8607 GCF_057546605.1 Acidovorax sp. KPB24-03
CCGCGCGCCGATCCGCGCGCCGCGCCGCCCTGCCCCACGCCCGCTCCGATGCGGGCATCGACTTTCAGTTCGCGCACAACGGCGAGCGCTACTTCGCCCGCGTGACCCCGTTCACGCAGCAGCCCGGCATCGACTGGCGCATCGTCGTGCTGCTCCCAGAGTCCGACCTGCTGGGCGACACGCGCGTCATCAGCCGCCGTTCCATTCTGGCGGCGAGCGGCATCGCCCTGCTCGGGCTGCTGCTGGGGCTGTGGGCGGTGCAGCGCGTGGCGCGCCCCATCCTGCTCACGGCCGACGCCGCCAACCGCCTGTCGCGCGGCGACTGGGAACCGGGTCTGCTGCCGCACACCAGCGCGCTGCGCGAGACCACGACGCTCATCCAGGCCTTCAACCAGATGGCCGACCGGCTGCGCCAGTCCTTCCAGCAGATGCGCGAGCAATTGCTGAGCGACCCCCTCACCCGCCTGCTCACCCGGCGCGGCCTGCTGGAGAAAGCCGACTGGAAATCCCCGCGCTGGGCCGTGCTGAGCCTGGTGGGGCTGGATGCGTTTCGCGCCATCAACGACAGCGTGGGCTTCGGCACCGGCGACCGGCTGATGCAGGCCATCGCGGAGCGCATGCGCCAGCACCTGCCAGCCACCGTGCTGATGGCGCGTCTGGGCGGCGACGAATTCGCGCTGCTGCACCTGGACGGGCACGCGGTGGCGGAAGACACCATCGGCAAGGCCGTGCTGGGCCTGTTCTCCACCCCGTTTTCCGTGGGGGCGGACGAGGTCATGCTCAATGCCTCGGTGGGCGTGGTCGCGGGCTCGCTGGCGGGCGAGCATCTGGCGGAATGGCTGCGCAACGGCAGCATCGCGCTGGGCGAGGCCAAGCGGCGCGGCCGCAACCAGTGCGTGGTGTTCGAGCCCTGCATGGTCGAACAGTCGATGGAGCGCACGCGGCTCGCCATCGAACTGCGCCAGGCGCTGGAAAAAGGCCAGTTCCTCGTGCACTACCAGCCCGTGATCGACCTGGCCAGCGGGCGCGTCACAGGGGCGGAAGCCCTGGTGCGCTGGAACAGCCCCACGCGCGGGCTGGTGCCGCCCGGCACGTTCATTCCCATCGCCGAGGAATCCGACCTCATCCTGGCCCTGGGCGACTGGGTGCTGCGCGCGGCCACGCAGGCCATCGCGGACCAGTTGCCCCGTCTGCCGGAGGGATTCGACATCCATGTGAACGTGTCCGCGCGCCAGCTCATCCAGTCGGACTTTCCCGCCACGCTGCAGCAGGTGCTGCGCGACAGCAGACTTCCGCCGGACCACCTCACGCTGGAGCTGACCGAATCGGTGCTGATCGAAGACGACGGCGTGACGCAGGCGCGCCTGGCTGCCATCCGCGCGCTGGGCGTGAAGATCGCCATCGACGATTTCGGCACGGGGTATTCCTCGCTGGCCTACCTGAGCCGGCTGCCGTTCGACTGCCTGAAGATCGACCAGCGGTTCGTGCGCAACCTGCTGCACTCGCCCCAGGACGCGGCCATCGTGACCGCCGTGCTCCACATCGCCAAGGGGTTCGGCGTGGCCGTGGTGGCCGAGGGCGTGGAAACCGAGGGCGAGGCCCGCCAATTGCGCGCCATGGGCTGCGCCCAGGCCCAGGGCTACCACTTCGGCCGGCCGGCACCGCTGGAACTCATCGACCTGTCCCCGCGCGAATGAGAACCCCGCAGGGCCCCGGACGGGCCTGCAGCGGTGGCTATGCGTCCGTGCCGCCGAGGCGCGTCAGGGAAACGAGGCCAGCGCTGGACACCTGCAACTCGACCTGCGCGTTCGCAGGGCCGACCGGCGCGGCCATCGTCGCCCCGTCCTGGCCCAGCCGCGCCGACCGCAGGTCATTGGCGGCCAGCACCGCCATCGCCTGCTGAAGGGCCGTGTCGACGATCCGCGCGGCCGCCGCGCCGGTCTCACCCCGGTACTTGGTGCCCTCGACAATGCACCGAACGCCCTCGGACGGCCGGGAAAAGCCGATGCGCCTGCCCATTGCCAGCCAGCTGTGCACCGCCATCCGCACCTCCGCCGGCGCCGTCGGCACCGCACTCAGCACCGGACCATCGAGCGCGCCGAGAAGTGCCGGCAGCAAGGCGTACAGCGCCGCTTGCGCCACCTCGCTGCGTTGTGCCGCGGACGCCTGCGCAAGTTCGGGCAGATGGGCCGCCAGGTGCAAATAGACGCGGTAGTAGTCGGCGAACTCGCGGGGCGTGCGCGCCTGATCCACGCCGAATGTCGCGGCCTCCGACTGCAGCGGCTGCGAGGGCGCGGGCGCGGGCCCGCCAAAGGATCCGCCCGGCAATTCGCACAGCGCCACCCAGTCCATGAAATCGATGCACTGGAACGCCGGGGCCCCCGCCACGCCCAGCGAGGCCAGGAACGCCTGCGCATTGCGCAGGTCCGCGGCGGTGAGCAGCCGATGCTCTTGCAGGACGCGCTGGACCTGCGCGACCACTGCAGGGCTGGCATCGCCGGCTTCGGCAAGCGCCAGGGTGCGAAGGTCGCTCAATCCCAGCGTCATCAGCTTGACCGGGCTGACCGCCAGCCCCAAGCGGGGCAGCAGCGCCATGGGAGACCCGTGCAGGCCTTTCTGCGTGCCATCCAGCAGGGCGGTCTCATCGGGGAAGTGGTAATGGGCCCCGGGCGAAGCGATGGCCCAGTCCAGCCATTGCAGCCCGCCATCCACGAAAGCCAGGGCCAGCCGCCCCGACTCCGACAGGGCAGAGGAATTCTGTATTGGGCGATTGGCGACGGAAATGCTCATGCGTTGGCCTCATGGAGATGCGTTGATGGGATGAAACGAAAGACAGGGCACACCAAAATATAACGCCCCTCCACGCCGATCCGGACCTCCATCGGCCCTGCTGCGCACCCGCCCCATGGCATGGCCTGAGCCATCTTCCAGCCAAAGAAAAACCCGCCAGAAGGCGGGTTGGGATGGACAGCCGCGGGGCGAGCCCCCGGTGCGCGACGGTCAGCGAAAACGCGACTGAGGCACCACCTGCAGCTCGCCGTCGAGCGAACCGATGTAGCCCGCCAGCGCCTTCAGCTCGGCATTCGTGAACTGCTTGGCAATGCCCGCCATGATGGCGTTGGAGCGGCCCAGGTGCGCGTTGTTCGGGTCGGCCTTGTAGGCCTTGAGCGCCACGAACAGATAGTCCGCATGCTGGCCTGAAATCTTGGGATACGACGGATCGATGGGCTTGGCGAAGTTATCGCCGTGGCAGGACACGCACGCGCCCTTTTGCAGCAGCTGCGCCACCTGCACGCTCGGCTCGCGGGTGGGCTTGGCCGGCAGGTTGGCACCCTCGCGCACCTGGGCCGCGTAGTACGCGGACACATCGGCGATGTCCTGGTCGGTGAGCGAGTCGGCAATGCCGCGCATGGTCGGGTGCTTGCGGTCGCCCTTCTTGTAGGCGTTCAGGGCCGCAGCGATGTAGCGCTCGCCCTGCCCCGAAATCATGGGCACCTTGTGCACTTCGGGAAAGCTGGCCTGGTAGCCCGGAATGCCGTGGCAACCGATGCACATGGCGACCTTGCCCTGGCCCGCCTTGGCATCGCCCTTGGTCTCCTGGGCCTGCGAAACCGCGGTCACGCAAGCGACAGCCAGGGCAAATATCGTGGTCAACTTCTTGTTCATTTTGCGCGCACAATCTCGTGGAAGTTTGTCGGTGCTCGGGCAGAAAACGATTATAGCCAGCGCCTTTCCAGGCCTTTTATCAACGATTACCCTATTTACGGCCCATGAAATTCCAAGGCTCACAGAGTTACGTTGCCACCCAGGACCTGATGCTCGCAGTGAATGCGGCCATCACCTTGCAGCGCCCGCTGCTCGTCAAGGGCGAGCCCGGCACCGGCAAGACCATGCTGGCCGAAGAGGTCTCGCGCGAGCTGGGCATGCCGCTCCTGCAGTGGCACATCAAGTCCACCACCAAGGCGCAGCAGGGGCTGTACGAATACGACGCCGTGAGCCGCCTGCGCGACAGCCAGTTGGGCGATGCCGACAGCAGCGAGCGCGTGAAGGACATCCGCAACTACATCGTGCAGGGCGTGCTGTGGCAGGCCTTCACCGCGGACCAGCCCGTGGCGCTGCTGATCGACGAGATCGACAAGGCCGACATCGAATTCCCGAACGATCTGCTGCGCGAGATCGACCGCATGGAGTTCTACTGCTACGAGACGCGCGAACTCATCCGCGCCAAGCACCGGCCGCTGGTCTTCATCACGTCCAACAACGAAAAAGAGCTGCCCGACGCGTTCCTGCGCCGCTGCTTCTTCCACTACATCAAGTTCCCCGAAGCCGAGACGATGCGCAAGATCGTCGACGTGCACTTTCCCACGCTCAAGGCCGAACTGCTCGCCGTGGCGATGAAGACCTTCTACGACGTGCGCGGCCTGCCGGGCCTGAAGAAGAAGCCGTCCACCAGCGAACTCATCGACTGGCTCAAGCTGCTCGTGGCCGAAGACATTCCGCTCGAAGCCCTGCAAAGCGCCGACCACAAGGTCGCCGTGCCGCCGCTGGTGGGTGCCCTTCTCAAGAACGAACAGGACGTGGGCCTTTTCGAAAAGCTGGTCTTCATGAACCAGCGCAACCGATGAAGAGCCCGCGATGAGCAGCGCACGCCGCCTGCTGATGGAGGGCCTGTCCGACGCCGTGGGCTTCGTGGGCGGCGCGCTCGCGGGCTACTGGATCGGCCACCTGCTGGGCTTTGACATCTTCACCTCGGGCTACGGCCCGTCCAGCCTGGCGGGCATCGCCCTCGTGGGCCTGGGCGGCGGCTTCGGCCTGCAAGCGGCACGGCGCTGGCGCGCCAGCCGCGCACCCAGCGACAAGGAGTGATTCTTTCCATGGCTTTCGTCGAACCCGTCACCCTGCGCGATCGCGGCATCCGCCTGGAGCCCCTCGCGCTGTCGCATGAAGAGGGCCTGCGCGCCGCGGCCACCGATGGCGCGCTGTGGACGCTGCGCATCACCTCCGTCCCCGAGCCGCAGGACGTGCGCGCCTACATCGAGACCGCCCTGGCCGGCCGCGAGCAAGGCCACCGTTTCGCCTTCGCCGTGGTGCAGGAAGACACCGGCAAAGTGCTGGGCACCAGCAGCTACCACGACATCGTGCCGGCCGTGAAGCGGGTGGAGATCGGCTTCACCTGGTATGCCAAGAGCGTGCAGCGCACGCACGTCAACACCACGTGCAAGCTGCTGCTGCTGAGCCACGCCTTCGACACGCTGGGCTGCCACGTGGTGGGCTGGCGCACCGACAACTACAACTTCGCCTCGCAGCGCGCCATCGAGCGCCTGGGTGCAAAAAAAGACGGCGTGCTGCGCGGCCACGCGCTGCGCCGCGACGGCACCATCCGCGACACGGTGATGTACAGCATGCGCTCGGGTGAATGGCCGGAAGCCAAAGCCCAGTTGCTATACCTTTTGCAGCAGCATGCCCTAGTGGAATAAGCGCCACAGGGCTAAAAGGCTTCAACCCATGCTGATCGACTTCTTCTACACCCTGCGCGCCGGCCAGTTGCCGGTCTCGGTGAAGGAATACCTCACCCTGCTGGAGGCTTTGCAGGCCGGCGTGGTAGGCCCGAACTCCGAGGACGCCTGGAGCCTGGACGACTTCTACCACCTAGCGCGCACCGTGCTCGTGAAGGACGAGAAGCACTTCGACAAGTTCGATCGGGCCTTCGGCGCCTACTTCCAGGGCGTGGAGATGGTGGCCGACTTCCGCAAGGACATCCCCGCCGACTGGCTGCGCAAGATCCTGGAGCGCGAACTCACGCCCGAGCAGAAGGCCGCCATCGAGAAGATGGGCTGGGACGAGCTGATGGAGACGCTCAAGAAGCGCCTGGAAGAGCAGAAGGAACGCCACGAAGGCGGCAACAAGTGGATCGGCACGGGCGGCACCAGCCCGTTCGGCCACGGCGGCTACAACCCGCAGGGCGTGCGCATTGGCGGCGCGGGCAAGAACAAGAGCGCCGTGAAGGTGTGGGACCAGCGCGCCTACAAGGACTACGACGACACGCAGGAACTGGGCACGCGCAACATCAAGGTGGCGCTGCGGCGGCTGCGCAAGTTCGCTCGCGAAGGGCACGAGATGGAGCTGGATCTGCCGGACACCATCCGCAGCACGGCGGCGAACGCGGGCTACCTGGACATCAAGATGGTCCCCGAGCGCCACAACAACGTGAAGGTGCTGCTGCTCATGGACGTGGGCGGCACCATGGACGAGCACGTGCAGCGCGTGGAAGAGCTCTTTTCCGCGGTGAAGACGGAGTTCAAGCACCTGGAGTTCTATTACTTCCACAACTGCGTGTACGACTTCATGTGGAAGAACAACCGCCGCCGCTTCGCCGAGAAGTTTCCGACCTGGGACATCATCCGCAAGTACAACAAGGACTACAAGCTCATCTTCGTGGGCGATGCCACCATGAGCCCCTACGAGATCCTGCAGCCCGGCGGCAGCGTGGAATACGACAACGAAGAGGCCGGCGCCGAGTGGCTGCAGCGTTTGATCCATGCCTTTCCCCGGTTCGCCTGGATCAACCCCGAGCCCCAGGGCGTGTGGCAGTACCGGCAGAGCATCGGCATCATCCAGCAGATCGTGGGCCAGCGCATGTATCCGCTGTCGCTCAAGGGCCTGGAAGAAACCATGCGGCTGCTGTCCAAGTGACCGCCTGACCGCCGGGACCACCCAGCGCGCGCCGCTGTCTGACAGCGGCGGTGCGTTTTTCAGGCCATAGTGCCCCCAATTGCCGTTGCGCACACCGGATGCGACGGCCTGGCAGCACCCCCTTCCAGCCCCACCAAGCCCTCTTTTACGTGTCCCTCCCCGCAACGCATTCTTCGAGACGATTTCCGACGCCGGCCTTGTGGCCGGCGTTGCTGCTTTCGAGCCTGGTGGCCCTGCAGGGCTGCAGCCTGCTGCCGGGCGCCAAGGAAGGCACGGTGGACAACAACACCATCCAGTCCGATGCCGGTGCCGGCACCGGGCCCGATGCGTTCTCGCTCGAAGTGCGCGCACCCGATGCCGTGCGCGAATACCTCACGCAGCACATGGAGCTGCAGCGCTTTCGCCAGCTGCCCGACCTGCAGTCGAGCGAGATCACCCGCCTGCTGGGCGCGGCCGAGTCCAACGCGCGAGAGTTGCTCGGCACCCTGGGCTATTTCAGCCCCACGCTCACCATCACGATGCAGGAGACGCCCGGCAGCGCCGGCGCGCCGCGCACCATCACCGTGGAGGTGGAGCCCGGCCCGCAGACCCGCGTGGCCCGCGCCGACATCGATTTCACCGGCACCGAGGCCGATTCGCCCCAGTTCGCCAACCGACGCGCGCGCGTGCAGCGCAGCTGGTCGCTCGCGCCCGGCCAGCCCTTCACGCAGGACGCCTGGGACGGCGCCAAATCCCAGGGCCTGCGCCAATTGCAGGCCACCCGCTATCCCACCGCCAGCATCGCCAAAAGCCGCGCGGAAATCGACGCCGACCGCAACGAAGCCCAGCTGGGCGTGACCTACGACCCCGGACCGCCCTACCGCTTCGGCGCGCTGCGCGTGCAGGGCGGCGAGCGCTACAGCGCCGACGGTGCGCGCCGCATTGCCCGCCTGCCCACGGGCGCCGACTACAGCGAAGCCCAGTTGCTCGATGCGCAGATGCGGCTGGCCAGCAGCGGCTACTACGACGCCGTGTTCCTCTCGCTGGAAACCGACGGCACCGACCCGCAGGCCGCGCCCGTGGTGGCCCAGGTGCGCGAGGCACCCCTGCAGAAGGTGGTGTTCGGCGTGGGCCTGTCGACCGACAGCGGCCCGCGGCTGAGCGTGGACCACATCCACAACCAGTTGCCCGGCATCGGCTGGCGCGCCGTCAGCAAGGTCTCGGTGGACCGCAAGAACAAGCTGCTGTCCACCGACTGGACCGACCTGCCCGGCGAGGACGGCTGGCGCTGGTTCACCGGCGCGCAGGTGCAGCGCGAGACCACGGGCGACTACGAGGTCAACAGCAGCCGCCTGCGGGGCGGCCGCAGCAAGAGCACCGACCACATTGACCGCAGCTATTTCCTGCAGCACGACACCGCCAAGAGCCAGGGCACGGACGCGCCGCCCTCCAGCGCGGCCATCAGCGCCAACTACGGCTGGACGGGCCGCTACTTCAACAACACCACCAATCCCACGCGGGGCTTCGGCCTGGCCGCGGAGCTGGGCGTGGGCACCACGCTGCGGCCCGAGCGCGACCCGTTCGTGCGGGCCTACCTGCGGTGGCAGTCGTTCTACCCCATGGGCCGCGTGGACATGGGCGAAGGCGTCACCCGCACCAGCCGGCTGGCCCTGCGCGCCGAAGGCGGTGCAGTGCTCGCGCGCCGCGCGGCCGAGATCCCGGTGACCACGCTGTTCCTGACCGGGGGCGACACCACGGTGCGCGGCTACGGCTACCGCGAGATCGGGGCGCGCACCTCCAACGGCCAGCTGTATGGCGGCCGCTACCTGACCGTGGCCAGCGCCGAATGGCAGCGGCCCATCGAGTTCCGCGGCAACCGCACCGATTTCGAAACCGCCATGTTCATCGATGCCGGCGCCGTGGCCGACCGCGCGG
>NZ_BAAJYR010000154.1:0-8572 GCF_057546605.1 Acidovorax sp. KPB24-03
CGTGCGGACGGGTCCTGAACGTCAGGGCGCCAGGTGGTCCCGCAGCGCCTTCCAGCCGGCCACGGCGGCCGGCACATCTTCGGCGATGGCGGCCTCTTCGAGGCGGCTGGCCACCCGATGGCCTTCGCTGCGGCCCAGCGTGAGCAGCACGGTGCGCAGGTTGTGCGCCAGCCGGCGCAGCGCGGCCAGGTCGGCCGCCGCCGCGGCCCGGTCGCCCTCTTCGCCATCCCTGGCGAACTGAACGAAGCAACGCTCGCGGTAGGCCTCGAACAGGGGGCGGTTGTTGGCGAAGTGCGTGGCCACCGCCAGGGCTTCATGGTCCGCCAGACCCGGCGCTGCGGCCGGGGCCGCCGGCCCTGTGGAGACGGGCGGCGCGGCCTGCAGGTTCTGGCCGGACAACTGCAGGGCATCCCGCACGCAACCCTGCAGATCGCCCACCGAGGCCGGCTTGGCCAGCGTGCGCCAGATGTTCGTCGACGCCAACTGCTCTCGCACCTTGTGTTCAATCCTGCGCTGAACACCACGACCTTGGCGCCCGCTGCGAGGGAGGGGTCGGCGGCCATGCGCTGGATCAGCCCCATGCCGGATTCCCCGGGCATCATGAGGTCGGTGATGACCAGCTGGACGCGGTGCTCCGCCAGGAACTGCAACGCCTGCTCCACGCTACTGCAGACCTGCAGCCGCACCGGCAGGTCGTCGAGCACCATGGCAACGAAGCGGGACACCAGGGCATCGTCTTCCACCAGGAGGACGACAGGTTCATCCATGGCGCAGCTTTTCAATGCAGGCCTGCAGCGCGCCGGGCAATTCGGCGACCAGCCGGGGCTTGTGGATGACAGACACGCCCTGCAGGGCGAAGGCATAGGGCGCGCGCTGCGACTCGTCGAGCGAGGTCACCACGATCAACTCGCTGCGCGCGAACTGGGAATGGGACCGCAGCGTGGTGATCAGGGTCGCGCCATCCAGTCCGGGCAGCAGGATGTCCACGATGAGGATGTCCGGCTGCAGTTGCCCGTACAGGGCCAGGCCGGCAATGCCGTCGTCTGCCACCTGCAGCCCCAGTTCGGGAAACTGCTGCTGCACGATGAGCTGGATGAGGTTCTGGAAGTGCGTCGAATCCTCGATGAGCAACAGCAGGGGCTTTTTCGGCGCGCCGGCCTCGGCCCCGGGCCGGGCGTCGTCCGCTCGTCGGTTGTGCGGCGGGGAGGGGGCGGCCTTGTTGCCCTGCAGCCATTGCTGAACGGACGCGCGGGAAATGCGCCGGTGTCCGCCGGGCGTCTTCCAGGCTTGGAGCTCCCCGCGGTCCACCATGAGTTGAACGGATCGAACGGCCATGCCGAGCAGCTTGGCCACCTCCAGGGTGGTGCAGTGATCGGTCAGATCGGAGATCTCAGGAGCAGATGTTGCCATGCGTGAATTGTGCCGCTGTTGGGTTCAAAACAAACAAATTTAAAGATGATAAAAATGATTTTTCTGATTAAAATCCGCCCATCGCGCCATTTTTTATTTCTATCATTTTCTCACCGCCCACGCCATGGTCATCACCGCTCGTCGCCCCCGCACCAGCGCCTGGCAAAAAGCCCGCTTCGCGCGCCCATGGATCGGGCAGGGGCCTATGATGCACGGACACCCCAGGCCGCCCTCCCGGCCGGCCTGCATCCCGAGGACATCGCGTGCCCTTTTCCCTGCAGGGCACGGCCCTGAAGAATGGATGGCATGAAGCGGATCGCCCTTTCCCTGTCGCTGCTGGTTTGCATGGCCGCGTGGCCGGCTGCAAAGGCCGAGTCGGTGTCCGACCGGGTGCGCTCGACCGGGGTCTTGCGGGTCTGCATCTGGCCCGACTACTACGGGGTGACCTACCGCCATCCTCGCACGCGGGAGTTGAAAGGCATCGACATCGACCTGTCGGCCGAACTCGCGAAAGACCTGGGCGCGCGCCTGGAGTACGTGGATTCATCCTTTCCATCGCTGGTGGCCGACCTCACCAGCCGCCGCTGCGATGTGGCCATGTCCGCCATCGCCGTGACGCCGCAGCGCCGGCAGGTGCTGGACTTCACGCAGCCCTACCTGCACAGCGACGTGTATGCCATCACCACCAAGAACAATGCGGTGGTCACGCAATGGGCCGACATCGACCAGCCCGGCGTGCGGGTCGGCGTGCAGCGAGGCACCCTGACGGGGCCGCTCATGACGGCGCAACTGCACCATGCGCGCGTGGTACCGGTCGACGCGCCGTCCACGCGCGAGCAGGAGCTCATCTCAGGCCGCGTGGATGTGTTCATGACCAATTATTTCTACAGCCGCCAGTTGCTGGACAACGCCAACTGGGCCAAGCTCCTCGTGCCGGAGCATTCGATCCAGGTCGTGCCCTACGCCTACGCGGTGCGTCCCGGCGATGGTGCGTGGCTGCGGCAGATGAACGACTTCGTGGTCCGCATCAAGCGCGATGGCCGGCTCAAGGCCGCCGCGGAAAAGAACGGCCTCGGCCAGGTGATCGAGCCCTGAAATGACGATGAAGCGCCGCGCCCCCTCCCCCCCATCGCCCGCGGCGGAACCGGCGCTGCGCTTTCGTGGGCTGCCTGCGAGCGGCCTTGTGCTGGCCGCCGGCGTGGCGGCCGCGCTGCTGGCCGCGGCCGCGATGGCCCTGCTGGCTGTGAACGACATGCGCGCGACGATGACCGCCAGCCAGGTACAGGCCCAGCTGCTGGCCCGAATCATCGAAGACCAGGCCGCCCGCACGTTCGATGCCGGCGACATGGCACTGGGCGTGCTCGCGCATTCGCAGGCACTGACCGAGGCACCCACCAGCACGCAGGCGATGGAGGTCGCGATGCGGCAGGTGCTGGCGGGGCTGCCCTTCATGCGCGGCGTGGCGGTGGTGGACACCAAGGGCCTGGTGGTCGCGAGCACCGTCAACGGCGAGGCCGGCACCTTCATCGACGTCACGGGCCTGGGGCCCTGGGTGGAGGAAGAACACCAGCGCATCGGCCCGCTGGTGCCGGGCCGCAGCCTGGGCAGCCTGCGCCGCACCACGCCCCCCGACGTGGCTCCGGCGGGCATGTCGTTCATACCGCTGCTGCGCGGCTTTCGCACCAACGGCGGCCGGGACATGATGCTCGTGGGGCTGGTCAACCCTGGCGCGCTGTCGAACTTCCAGTACCTCACGCTGGAGTCCCTGAGTTACGACGCGGTGATCGCCACCGACGACGGCCAGGTGCTGGCCAGCTCGGCGCCCGCCGCCGCCCTGGCCGGCCGGCGGATCGACCACCTGCCCGTCTTCCACAGTTACCTGCCCCACCGCGACTTCGCCAGCTACGTCGGCCAGGGCGTGCTGGGCGGCGACCGCATCCTGGCCTTTCGTGCCTCGCGCGACAAGCCGCTGGTGGCGATCGTGGAGGAGCCCTATGCGATGGCGCTGGACCGGTGGCTGCAGGAAGCCCGGAGCATGCTCGGCATCGGCCTGGCCGCCGTGCTGCTCGCCCTGGGACTGACCGCGACCGCCTGGCGCGGCCTGCGCGCGCGCGAGGCCGCGCAGCGCTCGATGAACCTTGCGCAACGCAAGATCGCACAGAGCCAGCACGATCTGGCGGTGCTCATCAGCAGCGTGCAGGAGCTGATCTTCCGCACCGATGCGCACGGCGTCATCACCTATGCCAACGCGCGGTGGGACACGATCAGCGGGCGCAGCCCCTCGCATGCCGTGGGGCAGACTCTGCCGGACATCGTGGACTCGATCAGCCGCAACGAGGTCCTGGCCATGCTCGACACCGAATCCACGGCGCAGGCGCGCACCTGCCAGGCCCTGATCCGCAGCGCCGATGGCCGACACCTGCTGTTCGAGCTGGCGGTGGTCCCGCTCGTGAGCGAAGGGCGCATTGCCGGCTTCGCCGGCAGCGCAGTGGACGTGACCGGCCGCTGGGAAGCGCAACTGAAGCTTCAGGCCCAGCTGGCCTTCCAGAACCTGCTGCTCGAAACCAACCCCCTGCCCATGTCCCTGACGGACAAGAACCATTGCGTGGTGCTCGTGAACCGCGCCTGGGAGGAATACAAGGGACGGGGCCGCGCGCAGGTGATCGGCGAGCGGCTGCATGCCTTCCTTCCGCCGGACGAGGCCAACGTCGTGGTGGAGGCGAACCAGTGCCTTCTGATGCAGGGCGGCAAGATGACGCTGGAGACCCGGCTGCTGCACGGCGACGGCACGCACCGCGACGCCCGCGTCTTCAAGGCGGCGCTGACCGACGAGATGGGCCATGCCACTGGCGTGCTCAGCATCCTGATGGACGTGACCGATTTCCGCATGGCCGAGCGAGCCATCCAGGAGGCGCGCACCGCGGCCGAGGAGGCCTCGCGCACCAAGTCGGAGTTCGTGGCCAACATGAGCCATGAGCTGCGCACGCCGCTGCAATCGATCATCGGGTTCGCCGAACTGGGCACGCTGCGCAGCCCGGCCGATGCGCGGCTGGCCGGCATGTTCAACGACATTCACGCGGCAGGGCAGCGCATGCTCACACTGGTCAACGACCTGCTGGATGTGGCCAAGATCGAAAGCACGGTGGGCACCTTCCACCTGGAGCGCACCGACCTGCGCGGGCTCATCCGCTCGGTAGCGCGGGAGTTCGACCCCCTGCTCGCCCGGCACCGGCTGTATCTGCATCTGGACCTGCCGGATCTGCCGCTGGTCGCCAAGGCCGATCCGCTGCGGTTCCAGCAGGTCGTGCGCAACGTGCTGGCGAACGCGGTCAAGTTCTCGCCCGGGGGATCGACCATCGAGCTGCGCGGCTTCATGGACGGCCTGGGGCAGATCCATATCGAGATCGAAGACAGCGGACCGGGCGTGCCCGAGGAGGAACTCGAGCGCATCTTCGAGGCCTTCATGCAGTCCAGCACGACGCGCGACGGCTCTGGCGGCACCGGCCTGGGGCTGGCCATCTGCCGCAAGATCGTCGAGGCCTTCGGCGGGCGCATCCATGCGAGCAACGCGGCCCAGGGCAGCGTGTTTCACATCATCCTGCCGGCGCGCGGCGCGTCCGAAACCATGCCGGCGCCGCTGACCTCGACGGTGTAGTGGCTGGGACCTGCTGCGGACTGGCTAAGCCCCGCGGCCAGGCCTTTCGAAAGCCGCCTGACGCGCTCAGTACTTCGCGAAATTCGCCGTGATGCGCTGGCGCAGGTAGTCGCCCGCGGTGATCGGCGGGTACTTGCGGCCCGGCCCTTCCACCACGGCATCCTCGTTCGCCTGGCAGAAGAACGCCAGGCTGTAGCGCGCGCCCTGGTATTCGTGGGGCAGCGGATTGCGCACGCGGTGGAAGTTGCTGGGCAACTGGTCATCGCTCCAGCGCGTCAGCATGTCGCCGATGTTGCAGGTGATGACGCCTTCGGCCGGCTCCACGCTGGTCCACTGGCGGCTCTCCATCTCCTTGCCGGGCAGCACCTGCAGCCCGCCCTGGCCTGGGCGCTGGAACAGCAGCGTGAGGCAGTCGAAGTCCGTGTGCGCGCCCGCGCGCCACAGGCCCAGCTCGTCCTTGAGCGCCGGGTCCACGGCGAAGTAATGGAGCATGCGCAGGGTGCTCTGGTAGGCCGCGCTCGACGGGTCGTGCGCGCGGGTGAAGAAGTCCGGATCGAACCCCAGCCGGTCCGCAAAGCACGACAGCAGCTGCATGCCCACGTGCCAGCACTGCGCCTCGAAGCGCAAGGTGGCTTCCTGGAACCCCGGCAGCTCAGCCTCGCTGGGCCACAGGCCCGCCATGCGAGGCCGGGTGACCTGGTAGGACTCCTTCTGGTCGGGCGTGCGCGTGGACGGGCGCACCTGCGCCTTGTGCTCCCAGCCGGCATTGCGCGCCAGCGGCCACTGCGCCTTGGTCTCGCGCGGCAGGTCGAAGAACGCCTCGGCGCGCGCGAAGGCGTTGCGGATGTCCTCCACGGCAATGCCGTGGCCGGTGACCTGGAAGAAGCCGATCTCGACCGAGGCGCTCCACAACTGCTCGGCGATCTCGGCCTTGCGGTGCTCGAAGTCGGACAGGTCGATGCGCCGGATTTCTCGGGCGCTGGTTTCAGCGCCCATGCCGCCCATGCGGGCTTCCTTTTCCAGTTCGCCGCGCACATCGGCGGTGGCGTCTGCGGGGTCGGCAGGGGAGATGGCGGGGAGGTTGGCGGTGCTCTGCTGCATGGCGGGTTTCCTCTTTGGATGAACCAAGGCCCATGGCGTACACGGCCAGGCAGGCACGCGCCACGGGGCTCTTGAAGGGGACAAAGGCGGCGACCGTCGGCACGCATTCGCCAGGACGGCAACGGCGCGCCGGCGGCCACCACCGGCTTCAAGAGCAATGACCCGCCGATGGCCCGCGCGGTGCGGGCCATCGGGCTGAACGCTTCTACTCTTGCGGGGCGTGCAAGCAAATCGCAGGCCAATCCGTGTGCAGCGGGTGGGCAGGTGCCATGGCGCAGCGGCTGCACGCGCCGCGCCGCCGCGCCTCACCGCAACGGGGACGGCCATGCACCAGCCGCGTGCCTGCCCCGCCGGGAATGCACCAGCGGCGACACGCCTCGGCCATGCCTCACCCACCCACCCCGATGGGGCTCGAACTGCGTTGTGCAGGCACGCTTCATGCAACGCCGCCTCCGAGTAGAAGCGTTCAGCCCGGCCCGTTCCCCCACGCGCCGTTGCCCGGAAATTGCTCAGTTCGCACCGATGCACGGCGCAGATGCGCCGTGGCCGGTCGTTACCCCGAACCTGGAGCCACCGCCATGCAACGCCGCCGATTCCTCGCCACCTCCGCCACCACCCTCCTGTCCGCCACCCTGGCCGCGCCCGCCGTGCATGCCCAGGGCAAGGCCACCACACCGCTCAAGTTCACGCTCGACTTCCGCGTGACCAGCCAGACCGCGCCGTTCTTCCTGGCCGCCGCCAACGGCTACTACAAGGACGAGGGGCTGGACGTGGCCATCGACGTGGGCTCGGGCTCCGTGGCCTCGATCACGCGCGTGGCCAGCGGGGCCTACGACCTGGGGCTGGGCGACATCAGCGCGCTGGCGGAGTTCCACGCGCAGAACGCCGATGCGCCGGTACAGGCCATCTACCAGTACTACAACCGCGCGCCCTTCGTCATCATCGGCCGCAAGGACCGCGGCGTGACCACCGACTTCCAGTCGCTCAAGGGCAAGCGCGTGGCCGCCGCCGCCGTGGAATCCACGCGCCGCAGCTGGCCCATGGTGGCGCGCCAGCTCAACACCAGCCCCGACCTGTTCCAGTGGGTGACCACCGACTTCAGCGCGCGCGACAACGTGATGGTGCGCGGCGACGTGGACGCGGCCACCTACTTCCACGACTCGGCAGTGTCCCTGTTCACCCGCATGCCGCCACAGGACCTGGCCGTGCTCGAGTACGGCAAGACCGGGCTCAACCTCTACGGCAACGCCATCCTGGCCGGCCGGCTGCTGCAGGAGCGGCCCGACGTGGCGCGGGCCTTCCTGCGCGCCACGAACCGGGCGCTGCGCGAGACGCTCTCCAACCCCGACGCGGCGATGGCCGCCATCAAGGCGCGCGAGCCCATCCTGAACATGGACATGGAACGCGCCCGCTGGGCCATTACCCGGCAGTACCTCGCCACGCCCGAGACGCAGGCCATCGGTCTGGGCGGCGTGCAGGCGGACGTGCTGGCGCGGCAGATCGACGAGATCGCCACCACGTTCGGCCTGGCCCGCAAGCCGGCGGCAGAGCGCGTGTTCAACCCGGCGTTCCTGCCCCCTGCGGCCGACCGCAAGGTGCCGGCCTGACAGCGGAGACCGCCCGATGAACATGCCTGCCTCCCCCACTTGCGAACTGCCCGAGGAAGTCCCCCTCGCCCCGCGCGACGGCCTGTACCTGCGCCGCGCCATCGCCCTTGCCGACCAGGCCCGCGCGCGTGGCAACCGCCCGTTCGGCGCCATCATCGTGGGTGCGGACGACCGCATCCTGGCCGAGGCCTGGAACGCCAACGGCGAGACCGGCGACTGCACGGCGCATGCCGAGACCTCGGCCGTGCGGCTGGCCAGCCCGCACCATCCGCGCGAGGCCTTCGCGCAGGCCACGCTGTATTCGTCCGGCGAGCCCTGCGTGATGTGCGCGGGCGCGATCTTCTGGGCCAACATCGGGCGCGTGGTGTACGGCATCGACGCCGTGCGGCTGCGCGCCTTTCGCGGCGAGCGGCTGGACCAGCGCGACGCCGAGCTGTCGTGCCGCGACGTGTTCGCGGCCTCGTCCCATGCCATCGAATGCATCGGCCCGGCGCTGATCGAGGAGTCCTCGGCCTCGCACCGGGGCGCGTGGAAAGCCTGAAGCCCATCCCCTGCGCCCGGTCGGCATCGAATCGGCCCGATGCCGGCGGATATCATGCCGGTCTAGCTCACGATTTGATAGCAACCGCATGACTTGGCACGCCCACCTGCAACTGGACTACCGCCGCGAGGCCGAGCGCACGGTGGCGCGCTTCGAACACGGCGGCCCGCTGCGCATCCTGCAAAGCCTGTACCCCGAAGGCGATGCGGTGTGCCACAACGTGCTGGTGCACCCGCCCGGCGGGTTGGTGGGGGGGCG
>NZ_BAAJYR010000155.1:0-8544 GCF_057546605.1 Acidovorax sp. KPB24-03
CTGTCGGCCCTGCTGGCCGCCGTGCCCATGGCGTTCGATGCGCTGCGCATCGCCGGCGCGGCGTACCTGCTGTGGATGGCGTGGCAGGCCGTCAAGCCCGGCGGCTCCGCGCCGTTCCAGGCCCGCGACCTGCCGCACGACGCGCCGCGCAAGCTGTTTCTCATGGGCTTCATGACCAGCGTGCTCAACCCCAAGGTCGCCATGTTCTACCTGTCGTTCTTCCCGCAGTTCCTGCACCCCGAACGCGGCCACCTGCTGCTGCAAAGCCTCGCGCTCGGGGCCGTGCAGATCACGACCAGCGCCACCGTGAACGCACTGCTGATCCTGTTCGCCGCCCAGGTGGCCCGGTTCCTGCACCGCAGCGAGGGCTGGGTGCGCGCCCAGCGCTACGTGATGGGCACCGTGCTCGGCCTGCTCGCGCTTCGCATCCTGTCCGAAAAGAAAGCCACCGCATGAACGCCGCCACCACCGCCATCGACGCCTTCGCTCCCGCATCGGCACCCGCCACGGACAGCGCGGGCCTGCACGCCATGGCCGCACTCCCCACGCTCGCCGACATCGAGGCCGCCGCCCAGGTGGTGTACGCGGACTTCGCCCCCACGCCCCAGTACCGCTGGGCGCTGCTGGGCGAGCGGCTGGGCACCGAATGCTGGCTCAAGCACGAGAACCACACGCCCGTGGGCGCTTTCAAGATCCGCGGCGGGCTCACGTACTTCGACCAGCTCGCCCGGCGCGGCGCGCTGCCGCGCGAGGTGGTCAGCGCCACGCGCGGCAACCACGGCCAGAGCATGGGCTGGGCCGCGCGCCGCCACGGCGTGGCCTGCACCATCGTCGTGCCGCGCGGCAACTCGGTGGAGAAGAACGCCGCCATGCGCGCCCTGGGCGTCACCCTGATCGAGCATGGCGACGACTTCCAGGAGGCGCGCGAGCACGCCATCCAACTGGCGGCCGACCGCGGCGCGCACATGGTGCCCAGCTTCCATGCCGATCTGCTGCGCGGCGTGGCCACGTACTGGTGGGAATTCCTGCGCGCGGTGCCGCAGATGGCGATCGCCTACGTGCCCATCGGCCAGGGGTCGGGGGGCGTGCTCGGCCATCGCGGCCAAGCGCGCGCTGGGCCACGGCGTTCGCATCGTCGGCGTGGTCAGCGCCCATGCCACCACGTATGCCGACTCCATCGCCGCCGGCCACGTGGTCGAGGCCCCGGTCACCACGCAACTGGCGGACGGCATGGCCTGCCGCGTGGCCGACCCGGCCGCGCTCGCCATCCTGGCGCCGCACCTGGACCACGTGGTGAAGGTGACCGACGCCGAAGTGGCCGCCGCCATGCGCGCCCTGTTCACCGACACGCACAACGTCGCCGAAGGCGCGGGCGCCGCCGCATTCGCCGCCGCGATGCAGGAGCGCGGATCGCTCACCGGCCTGCCCGTGGGGCTGGCGCTCACGGGCGGCAACGTGGATGCGGCGATGTTTTCCGGCGTGCTGTGATCGGCCAGCGCCTCCCATCTCCATGGCCCCTTTCGCCAGCGCAGGGGCGGCCCCTCCGCAGATGGATTCGCATTGAAAAGGGCCGTCAGCACAATGAAAACGCCGGCATGACGCTATTGAAAATATAGCGGCTGCTCTGGGGTCCGCGTCCGCACCATGCCCACGCAGCCCTGATGGCAAAACGGCCATGGACCGGGACATCCGATGCGGCAATCCCCCTGCGGCGCTGCGCTGGCCCGGTTCGCCGTGCAGCAGAAAAGCCGTGGATATCACCGCGCCTTCCCTGCGTGGGTTTTCGGGTCCAACGCCCATAGGACCACACCGCCCAAGCCCATTACCCATTTCAGCGCGTCGCGGCTTGCAAACCGATCCCACGAAAGCCTTTTCCAACGCGTGGAGCGGATAACAAGGCGGCAGAAACGGCGCAGGCATTCATGTTAACCTTCGGTGCGTTTTTAATAGTTACGCAACGAAATCCAATGCCGATGCATCGATCCCTGGCGCGAAAGGGCGCGCTTTCTCTTGCGCTGGTGGCCGTGACGGTGCCCGCGGTTTGGGCCCAGGTCACCGTTCAAGGCTGGACGGTTGGAAGAAGGGGCGCCGATGGGAGAAGCTGTTATCCCTCGGTCCAGGAAGCCTGCACCCTTGGCGGCAACGGCCAGCTGTCTCCCGCACCCTATACGGCAACCGGCTATACCTGCGAAGAGACAGACGACGGCTGGCGCCATTGGGAGGCGATCAACCGGTGCCATTACGAGCAATATCCCACGGTGGTTACCTTGTCAGGGCCGTCGGAAACACGCCCCGCCCACACGGGAGGCTCGGCCGAAATCACGCTGATCGCCAAGGTCACTCAAAGCATCACCGCCAAGCCCGGGGTGGCGCTCGGATTCTCGGTCGATGTCACTGCCCATTCCGGCGGGCATGAACACCACGACGTGGCCCGGCCCAAGGGCCTTTTGAGCGGAACCCAGGGCGTCACCGACGCGAATGGCGAAGTCAAAGTCACCTTCAAAGCCCCGGAAGTGGCAGGAATTCATACCCTGCAAGTCGCTTGCGCCATTTGCTCCAACAGTCCGGCGTCCAAAGAGATCAGGGTCAAGGTGGCAGACCTGCTGCCCATTTCTCCAAACCCGCCGCAAAACGCCGATGGCACTTTTGTCTATGCCCTGACCAGCGTGGACAGGACGCATCAGGGCAATGGGCGGTATCACCACAATCAGTATTACCTGACACAACAGTCATTGCAAAATCTGCTGAGTTTGATTGGGTCCTTTGCTGCTGAAGGCTGGGGTACGGTGGCCCTGAACGATGCCAGTTTGTTTTGGGGAGGGCGCTACGACATTACGTCGAATTGGAGAGCGCCACACGCGGCGCATCGTGATGGCCGTGAAATTGACATTTCGTTCACCCGCGCCAGAAATCCAGTGCCTGCCGACAAGCAGAATAATTTCTACAAAAAATTTTGCGAGACCCATGCAGCCGAAGTTCCTTTCTCAATACTTCATCATTACGCCTCAGCACCGCACTTCCACGTATTTCTCGAAAAGCAGAAAGCCTGCTTCAAATCGGAGCACTGAACCATGAACGTTATCCAACTCATCCGATCTGCGCTGCTGGCCCCAACGCTGTGCACCGGTTTGGCCCTCGCTCAAGACAGCGCCACTTTCGATGCCTCAAAAAAATGCGTGGAAGCTTTACTACCAGGATCCGGAAACTGCGCAGTGGGTAAGTAAAACCTATTTTCAGCAGAATGCGATCAAGCCAAGCATCCATTCGATCGTGCAAGCCAGCGGATCAGCATACGCATACCGTTATCGACTAGTTAACCGCCGTGATGCAAAACAGTCAATCGACCTCTTTCGAATCTGGGGAATTCCTTTGGTATACGCCACACCGGATTTGCCGCCGGTGACGGCAAGCGCGCGAACAGAAAATGACAAGTGGACCCAGCAGTACTGGGATCAATTGACTGCCAAGAGAAATTTCGAAACCAGCGTGATCAAAGCGCCCCAAGGTTGGAGTGGAAACTTGCGCGTTGACGAGCATGTGGGCCAGACCAGTTTCGTCTGGACACCCGGTTTGAAGGACACCGATCCGGACGGTATCTCTCCAGGAAAAACACAAGATGGCTTTCTCGTGACCCGGATGGAGTTGCCCGGCATGGCACGCGCCAAGCTGACGGGATCCACCCCGGAGCCTTGGGGACTGGATAACCTGCCGGATACGCCCTATTGGAGCCAGAAAATCGACGAAATCCAGGACCTGGACTACGTCCTGGTTCCCGTTCTGGCCCCCGTGATTGCCGTGCCGGCACCATACAGCGGCGCGGAACTGGCTCGCAGACTGAGGACCCACGTTCAATCCTGGTCGAAGTACGGGCACGCCAGTGCCGACGTGCTGGCCAGACTGAACCGTCAGTTCGACGTTCTGATTCCCGCGCTGGAAATGAACAACCGGCCCACCGCGCGCGCGGCCGTCGCGGCGATGCGCAAGGAATGCACCGATCACCATCGCGATCTGGTGGATGCCAAGGCCGGCGAAGACGATGACGCGCAAGCCTCGGTCGCGTTGCCGCGCACACCCGCACAACGCAGCGCCACGCCCGCTCCAGCGCTCGACCGCCTGGCGGCCAGGGCGCTGATGTTCGATCTGCGCTACCTCCTGGATCGGATGGATATGGTCCGTTGACGCCCCGCTGCGGATTCTGCGCAACACCCGCATCGGAATGGCCGCCAGCACAATGAAAACGCCGGCATACAGCTATTAAAACGATAGCATTCGTCACCCGGGAGACAAAGGCGCGCCCAGGCCCCGCCCAGAATCGCCGGCATGGGAACCCTCTACCTCGTGCGCCACGGCCAGGCCTCGTTTGGCGCGGATGACTACGACCAGCTGAGCCCGCGCGGGCGCGAGCAGGCGGTGCGCCTGGGCGAGTACTGGCGGGCCCGCAACGTGCGCTTCGATGCGGTGATCACCGGCACGCTGCGCCGCCATGTGCAGACGCTGGAGGGCATCGCCGAGGGCCTGCAGATCACGCCGCAGCCACTGGCCCTGCCCGCCCTGAACGAGTACGACAGCGCGGCGCTCATCGCCGCCATCCATCCCCACCCGCTGCCCCCGCCCGACACGCCCGAGCGGTACCGGCACCACTTCCGGCTGCTGTGCGATGCGCTGGCGCAGTGGATGGGCGGCACGATCAGCCCGGCGGGCATGCCCAGCTGGGTGGCGTTTTCCAGCGGCATCCGCGCGGCGCTGGAGCATGTGCGCCGCCATCACGTGGGACACCACGTGCTGCTGGTGTCCAGCGGCGGGCCGATCTCCACCGCCGTGGGCGAGGTGCTGAGCACGCCGCCCGAAGTGACGATCGCGCTCAACATGCGCATCCGCAACAGCGCGGTGACCGAGTTCAGCATCGCCCCCAAGCGGCTCATGATGCAGACCTTCAACACGCTGCCGCACCTGGACACCGAAGAACACGCGAGCTGGGTGACGCACGCATGAGCGCGGACTGCGCGGGCACTTGGCAGCCTGTTCTGCCCGCCTCTTCCTGCATGGAGGTGGACGACCCAGGCCGACGCAGGCAACTTCGGATGCGCTGACGCGCTTTCGCGCAACCGAGCGCTCGCCACCCCTTTGCCAGCGATTCTGGTGCATTGTTATTGGTGAAACCATGCCCACTCGCGCACTTGCTGCAAAACCGCCCACTCCCCAACCCTTGCCTCCCCGGCCGCACCAGCCCGCCAACGCCACAGCATGCCGCCCTTCGGTGTCATCGTCACACGGCTGGCCGCTCGGACTGCGCTCCATGCGGGAGGCCAGGGAGCACGCCGGGCACAAGCCCAACACGGAGCGCCATGCCGAACTGAGGCCGTTGGCGATCGTCGATGCGGAGGAGGCTGGCTCCAATCTCCTGGCCGCCGTGAAGTACATGACCGATCCATTGCACGGGGCATCCGAGAAAGCCGTGGAATTGGGAACGGAGGGCGTGAACGGCGAGCAAGGGGGAGAAACCTCCGCGGAAGGCGCGGACGGAGGCACGTCCGCCAGCGGAGCGGAAGGGCACCATGCCCAGGATCCGTCCCAGGCCACTGCGCAGCAGGGCGCGGACGCAGGCAACCGCCATGGCGCCAGCGTCGGCACGGAAGACGCGGCCCCCCATGCCGATGCGCTGCACAAGCTTGCAGAAGAAGGCACGCCCAGTGGCGTGAGCGACCTTGCGACCACCCTGGGACTGGGCGCGGCCATGCTGCCGCTGTCGGCGTTGGCGATACACACCGGCTACCGGGAATTGCGCGAGGTGGCCGAGCAGCGCACGATCCTCGAACAACAAAAGGATGCGCTGCAGCACCAGCGCGACAGCCTGCCCGCCGCGGCGCAATCCGGCCCCGCGCAGGCGGCGGTTCAAGCCCAGACGCTTGCGCTGGACCAGACCATCGACGACGTGGCCCACCAGCAGCTCATCAACCGGCACGACGGCCGCGTCGCGGGTGCATCCGTCACTTCGGCCAGTCTGATCTTCGCCAAAACTGCAGTGGAAACCTCGGTGCAGGCGGGCCTGTCGATCGCTTCGGGCCATGCCAATGCCGCCAATCTGGTCGCTCACAGCGCCAGTGCAGCCGGCGCGGCGTCGGCCGCCACGGTCGCCAGCACCTTCGTCCTCGGGCCCGCTGCCAGCGTGATGGCGACGGTGCTGGGCGGAGTTTTTCTGCACCAGTCGCACGTGGAAAAGAAGCGTTTTCGTGCCGACTTCAAGCGTGTCAGCGCTTTTCTGGACGGCGTGAGTGCCAAGGGGCTGAGTGGAGAAACAAAGCAATACCATGATTTCCTGAAAACCAAGTTCGACCAGCGCAACCGCTTCGTGAACGGGTTCAACAACTGGAACAAGGGATTCGTCGTTGGCGGCGTGACTTACACCGCCAGCACCGCGGCCAAGGTGGGCGTCGGCATCGCAACGGTGGCGGGCGCCAGCGCCGTGGCTGGACCCGTCGGCCTTGGCCTGCTGATCGGCGTCGGGCTGCTGGGCGCTGTGACCATGGGCGTCGGCTCGCACCAGTTCGTGCTCACCCACGGCAAGGTCAAGCGATATCGAAACTATGATCGCGAGGACGCGGCGGGCATCGACCGGGCCTTCCTTGCCATGGCGGACCTACTGCCGGCAGCAACCCGCAGGGGGCCGTCGGCGCTGGCGGAAACGCCAGCAGCGCAGGAGGGCACCGTTCCATCCATCCACGCGGATTCGGACGCTGAATCCCCAACCGAAATTTCGTCCTATGCGTCGGCGCTCTCGCGAAGGCTATCGGAACCAGACGACACCGCTCCATCCCTGCCTGCGGATTCGGATATCGATTCCCGATCGGAAATTTCGTCCTATGCCTCGGCGCTGCCGGAAACGCCATCGGATCTGGACGAAACAGAGGCATCCATGCACGCGGATTCGGGCATCGAATCCGGGACGGAGATTTCGTCGCATGCCCCACCGTCGCCGATGCAGCATGCCGGCCCAGTGCCCGCTGAGCCCCAGGGATTTGTGCTGCGCAGCGCCCTCTACCAAGCCACCGATGGCCACGAGCGCGCACTGGGCGGGTTTCTTCGGCAAGCGGCAGAGAGCCTGCAAAAGCGCTACAAGGACAAGGGCCGCTCCACCGATCAAGCCCCTCCCGCGGCGCCCACGCACAAGCGTTCCGTGCAACGCGAGGCCAAGGCTGTCCTGCACGGCGGGCTGGCCTACGGAAAGTCGCTGCTGACCGGCCACAAGCCGCGTGAAGCGCGTGACCAGGCCCGCCAGGCGCACGCAAGCAAGACAGGCCGACTCACCGAGACCGTGCTGGCGCAGTGGCTGGACTCTCCGCAGTCCAGGCAAATACAGGTGGATTACATGCGGACCGCGGTCGATCTGCAAAAGAGATACCTGGAAACCAAGTTGGATGCCCGCGAATCGCTGCGGGACCTGGAGGACTTGCTGGCCGGCTCCGACGCAAGCCTTCTGCCCTCTGCATCCGCAGAATCCCTGGAAACGCCGGCATCCCTTTCAGCCAAGCTTCGCAAGGCCCGCGCCGACGACCAGACCCAATTGCACATGCTGCAGTCGCTCCACGGTGATCTTCAGATGAATTTGATCGATGGCCCTTCTGCCCCGCTGCTGCTGCAGTCCGTCAGGCAGCACTTCCTGGTATCCCAGACCGGCAAGGCGCACAGCCCGGAACACACCGCCCGGCCTTTCGCGCACTACTGCATGAAGCAAGCGCAAACACAGGCCACTGCAGTGCGCGGTACCCTGCTCGCCACGGAAATGCAGGCGGCACGCGTTCGTGACCGCGAGCGGCAAGTGCGCGTCGCGGACGTGGCACAAGCGTGAGCGGGAAAGGGGGGACTGGATTGAACCGCCCCTTCTGACGAACCAGTGGCGCTCAGGCAGGGGCCACACCCGCCGCCGCGATCAGCACATCGCGCAGCGGCTGCCGGCCCTCCCGCGTCGCCAGCCCGATGCCGACCGCCAGCGCCTCGCCCTCGGCCAGCGCCCGGTACACCACACCGGGCCGCCGCAGCGCGGTGAACGACCGGGGCAGCAGCGCCATGCCGCGCCGCTGGCCACCTCCGCCAGCAGGACATGGTGGTCCGCCGGCTCCCGCAGCTTCGGTGCGGCGAACCCATGGCGCGAAAACACCTGCTGGCAGTGGTCGTAGAACGCGGGCTGGCGCGCGCGCTCGAACCAAAAGAGCGCCTCGCTCGCCAGGTCGGCGAGGCGAACCGACCTGCGCCGGGCCAGCGGGTGGGACGACGGCATCGCTACGACCATGGGCAGGCGATCCAGTTCCTGCACGTCGAGCCCGGGGGCCTGCGTCGGCAGCGCGACGAAGGCGGCATCCAGTTTGCCAGCGCCCAGTTGCCGCACCAGCTTCGGCGAGGCATCGGACACCACCGACACCGTGGTGCCCGACTGCGCCGCCTGCACCCGCTGCGCCAGACCGCGGAACCAGGCCGGCTCGACCGCGCTCGTCAGGCCCAGGCGCAGCGTGGCCGGCATGCCCTGGGCCGCTACCGCCGCTTCGCATA
>NZ_BAAJYR010000156.1:0-8542 GCF_057546605.1 Acidovorax sp. KPB24-03
CCCCTGGGCGCGGTGGAAGAAGGCGCCCGTCACTGGCCCCTGGCGCTGGATGGCGCGCCGGCCCGCGCGGCCGACTACACGTCGCTCGTGGTGCGCTGGGCCGAGAACGCGCCAGTGCGCCTGTCCGACGTGGCGCGGGTGACCGACTCCACCGAGAACCGCTACAGCAGCGGCTTTCACAACGAGCGCGATGCCGTCATCCTGCAGGTGCGGCGCCAGCCCGGCGCCAATACGGTGGCGACCGTGGACGCGATCCGTGCGCAGCTGCCCTACCTGCGCACACTGGTGCCTGCGAGCGCGCGGCTGGACATCGTCGTCGAGCGTTCGCAAGGCATCCGGGCCACGCTGCGCGAGGCGCATCTCACGCTCGCTCTGTCGGTGGCGCTGGTGGTGGCCGTGGTGGCGGCCTTTCTCGGGCGGCTGCGCACGGCGCTCATTCCCACCGTGGCGATCCCGGTGTCGCTCATCGGCACGTTCACGGTGATGTACCTGGCGGGCTTTTCGCTCAACAACCTGTCGCTCATGGCCCTCATCGTGGCGGCCGGCCTGGTGGTGGACGACGCGATCGTGGTGCTGGAGAACGTGGAGCGCTACATCGAACGCGGCATGACGCCGTTGCGCGCCGCGCTGCGCGGCGCGGGCGAGGTGGGTTTCACGCTGGTGGCGATGACCCTCGCCCTCGTGGTGGTCTTCGTCTCGATCCTGTTCATGGGCGGCGTGGTGCAGCGGCTGTTCCGCGAGTTCTCCATCACGCTGGCGGCGGCGGTGGTGATCTCGCTGGTGGTGTCCCTGACGCTCACGCCTGTGCTGTGCGCCTATGGGCTGCGCGGGCAGCGCAGCGCACGCCAGGTACAGGCGCGGCATGCCTGGACCGCTCGCGTGGGGGCCGCCAGCGCCGCGATGCTGGCCGACCTGCGCCACGGCTACGACCGCAGCCTGGGCTGGGCGCTGCGCCACAGCTTCGTGGTGCTGCTCGCCTTCCTGGCCGTGGTGGGCGTGAACGTGTGGCTTTACCAGTCGCTGCCCAAGATCATGATGCCGCGTCAGGACACCGGCATCGTCCACGCTTTCATCCGCGGCGACGATGGCTTTTCGTTCCAGGTCATGCAGCCCAAGATCGAGGCCTACCGCCGCCTGCTGCTGGCCGACCCGGCCGTGGCCCACGTGGCCGGCACCAGCGGCGGCAGCGGCAGCATCGCCAACAGTTTTTTCATCGTCAGCCTCAAACCCCTGGCGGAGCGTGGCGGCGAGCCGACGCAAGCCGTGGTCAACCGGCTTCGCGAGAAGGCGCCAGCCGTGCCGGGCGGGGTGCTGAGCCCCAGCATCGAGCAGGACATCCAGATCGGCGGCGTGTCGTTCGGCGAGGCCGATACGGCGGTCATCCTGCGCTCGGGCGAAGTGCGCTCGCTGCGCACCTGGGCCCGGAAGGTGTCGCTGGCCATGGGCGAGGCACCGGAATTCACCGACGTGCAGGCCGTGAGCGACGGTGGCGCGCAGCAGGTGGTGGTGGACATCGACCGCGAGGCCGCGCAGCGCCTGGGGGTGGACATGCAGGCCGTGGCGTCCGTGCTGAACAACTCCTACGCCCAGCGCCAGGTGACCACGCTGTACGACCGGCTCAACCAGTACCGCGTAGTGATGGAGGTGGACCCGCGCTTCACTTCGCAGCCGCAATCGCTGGCGCAGATGCAGGTGCTCACCCCGAACGGATCGCGCGTGCCGCTCACGGCCTTTGCCACGTGGCGCTACGGGCTGGCGGAGGACCAGGTGTGGCACGACGCGCTGTTCGCGTCGATGTACATTGGCTACAGCCTCGCCCCCGGCGTGACGCAGGAGCAGGGCCAGCGTGCACTCAACGCCGTGATGGCGCGCGTGATGCTGCCCGCCTCGGTGCACCTGGCGCCGTCCGGGGAAGACGCGGCACGGTCCAGCGCGGTGCGCTCGCAGCCCTGGCTCATCTTGGGCGTGGTGCTGGCCGTGTACTTGGTGCTGGGGGTGCTGTACGAGAGTCTGGTGCACCCGCTCACGATCCTCTCCACCGTCCCGCCGGCGGGCGTTGGCGCGCTGCTGGCGTTGTGGCTGACCAACACCCCGTTCAGCCTCATGGCGCTGCTGGGGCTGTTTCTGCTCATCGGCGTGGTCATGAAGAACGCCATCCTGATGATCGACTTCGCGCTCGACGCCCAGCGCCGCGAGGGGTTGCCGCCGCAGCAGGCGATCCGCCGTGCGGCGGCGCTGCGGCTGCGCCCGATCCTGATGACCAATCTGGCAGGCCTGCTCGGCGCGCTGCCCCTGGTGCTCGGCACGGGCGAAGGCTCCGAGCTGCGCCGGCCGCTGGGCCTGGCCATCATGGGGGGGCTGGCGGTCAGCCAGTTGCTCACGCTGTACACCACCCCTGTCATCTATTACGGCCTGGAGCGCTGGCGCCAGCGGTGGCTGGCAGGGGGTGGGGAGCCCGTACCCGGCGCGCCATGAAAAAGAAAAAGGGCGCCTGGTGGGGCGCCCTTGATGGGGAGACTTCGCGGCCGGTCCGGCCGCCGATCTCAGTAGTAGCGGCGGATGTTGTCCACCGCGATGCCATTCATGGCACGGCTCAGGTCGGCCATGATGCGGGCGTCGTACAGTGCGGCGTTCCAGGTCTTTTCGTCTTCGGCTTCACGGCGGCGGGCTTCGGCCCAGGCCTTGTAGCCGGAGCGCAACACAGCGCTGGCGCGGCGGGCGGGACCGGCCAGCAGGGCCAGCGCGGCGAAGGCGATCACCCACATGACCATCCAGGCGGCCAGCATGTGGCCTTCGGCGCGGGTGTCGACCACTTGGTTGGCGACCACCAGCACGGCGGCCACGACGGCGGCCAGCAGGAGGGAGGATGCGCCCCGTGCGCCGTCCAGGCTGGCAGCAGCGCCCTTCAGGGAAGCGGCGAAGCGCTCTGCGCGCTGCACGCCGGGGTGTTCGGTGCGGTATTCGATGTGTACAAAATTTGCCATGATGAGGACCCTTTTCAGACGCTTTTGGCGAAATTGCCGGGCGAATGGGTGAATCTTAGGGTTTACCCCATGGCTGTTCCACTTTATATTTTGAATCTCAGTCATTCACTGAAGTGATGGTTCAACATGCTGCCTCTCAACTTCCGCTCGCTTGACCTGAACCTGCTGCGCGTGTTCGATGAGGTGATGACCGAGCGCAACCTCACCCGTGCGGCGCACAAGCTGTCGCTCACCCAGCCGGCCGTGAGCAACGCGCTGCGGCGCCTGCGCGAGGTGCTGGGCGACGACCTGGTGGTGCGCAGCGGGCAGGGCGTGCAGCCCACGCCCCGGGCGCTCACGCTGTGGCCGCCGGTGCGGCAGCCTTGGCGCAATTGCAACAGTCGCTGGCGCCGGGGGATTTCGACCCTGCCACCGCCAGTTCCACGTTCGTGCTGGCCATGGCCGACGCCACGGGCGCCACACTGATCCCGCCGCTGGTGGAGATCATCGAGCGCGAGGCGCCCGGGGTGTCCGTGCGCGTGGTGCCGCTCACCACGCGCGACCCGCGCAGCATGCTGGACGACGAATCCGCCGACATGGCCGTGGGCTACTTCCCCGCGGTGATGGCCGACCTGACCGCGCGCGCCCAGACCGACAGCGTGGTGGCCTTCGAAAGCGTGCGCCTGTACGACGGCGAATACGTGTGCGTGATGCGCCACGGCCACCCGCTCGCCCAGGTGCCGATGACGCTCGATCTGTACTGCAGCGCGCGCCACCTGCTGGTGAGCTTTTCCGGCAAGCCCTACGGCTTCATCGACGAGGCGCTCACCGCGCTGGGCCGCGAGCGGCGCATCGTGCTCACGGTGAACCAGTTCTTCACCGCTGGGCGCGTGGTGACCACCACCGACCTGCTCACCGTGCTGCCGCGCCACTTCGTGGGCGTGGCCAGCATCGCCGGCGAACTGGTGTGGCGCCCGCTGCCCATGCCGCTGCCCACGGTGCATGTCGATGCGCTGTGGCACCGCCGCCGCCTGCACGATGCGGCCCACCGCTGGCTGCGGGGCGCGATGGCGCGCTCGGCCCTGCCCACGGCCCGGCGCCCTCCCGTGGCCTGACGGCGGCACCGCGCCAGCCTCCACAATCGGCGCATGAAGATTCAACTGCTGTCCGATCTGCACCTGGAAGCCCACCCCGCCTTCGCCCCCAGCCCCGCCCCGGGCGCCGACGTGCTCGTGCTGGCCGGCGACATCGGCTCCTACCAATCCGGCTCTCAGCTGGCCGACGACGACTTCGGGCTGGCGCGCTTTTCCCCGCTGCCGCAGTTCGCCGGCTGGCCGACCCCCGTGCTGTTCGTGCCCGGCAACCATGAATACGACATGCAGGATTTCGACGCCGCCCAGCAGCGCCTGCGCCAGGTGTGCGACCGCCTGGGCCTGATCTGGCTGGAACGCGAAAGCGTGGTGCTGGAGGGCGTGCGCTTCGTCGGCACCACCCTCTGGAGCGACTTCGACGCGCTGGCCGAGGACGAAGGCAGCACCGACCTCGCGCGCCGCCTGCGCCAGCGCGAGAAGGCCTTTCGCGCCGCCAACTTCTACCTGCGCAAGACCGGCGGCACCCGCAGCGGCGAGCCCTTCCTGGCCGAGCCGATGCGCGAGCAGTCCCTGGCCTGCCAAGCCTGGCTGCGCGACGCGCTCGCGCGCCCGTTCGACGGTCCCACCGTGGCCGTGACGCACTTCGCCCCGAGCCTGAAAAGCGCCGACCCGCGCTACGGGCTGATTCCCGGCACCGCGGGGTTCTGCAATGCGCTGGACGATCTGCTGCCCCATGCCCAGCTGTGGATGCACGGCCACCTGCATTCGCCGAGCGACTACACGGTGCAGGGCGCGCGGGCCGATGGAACGCCCTGGCGCTGCCGCGTGGTGGCCAACCCGCTGGGCTATGCCCGCAAGGGCGAGCAGGACACCTTCTCGCCGCATTTCACCGCCACCGTATGATCGTTCGCAGGTGCCGGCTTCCACGCCGGCGCTTTCGCCGCGCAGGGCATACAAAGATGACGCAGGTCAAGACAACAGGCGCACGCGCAGATTAGTCTGGTCCCTTCTCTTTCGGAGACGTCTTCATGAACATCCTCCTCGCCGTCGACGGCAGCCCGTACACCAAGAAAATGCTCGCCTACCTCGCCACCCACGAGGAACTGCTGGCCGGCACGCACGACTACACCGTGGTGACCGTGCAGCCCGCCCTGCCGCCCCGCGCCCGCGCGGCCCTGGGCAAGGAAACCGTCGAGAAGTACCACGCCGAAGAGGCCGAGAAAATCATCGGCCCGGTGGTCAAGTTCCTCGCCCGCCACGGGGTGGTCGCCCAGCGGATCGTGAAGACCGGCCCCATCGGCGAAACCCTCGGCAAGGTGGCGGACACCGGGAAGTTCGACCTGCTCGTGATGGGCTCGCACGGCCACGGCGCGCTCGGCAAGCTGGTGATGGGCTCCGTCAGTACCCAGGTGCTGGCGAACAGCCAGGTGCCGGTGTTGCTGGTGCGCTGACCCCTTGCGCGGCCAGGCCGCCGAAGCACGTCTCCACCGCCCAGTCGAGGATGCGCGCATCGGTGTACCGGCCGGTGGCGCGCAGCATGGCCGGCAGCGGGTCGGCCGAACGGGCCAGCAGCGCCCACAGCACCACGTCGGGCGGCCATTGGGCGTTCAGCTGGCCGGCCTCCTGGGCTTCCACGATCCAGGTGGTGATCCGCGCGCTGGCGGTCTGCAGCGACGCCTGGTAGCGCTCGCAGTCGCGCAGCGGCCCGGCCAGGCCGGAATTACGGCTCAGCAGCAGGGGCATCTCGTCGGTCAGCTGCAGCGACAGCATCCAGCGCAGCAGCGCCTGCAGGCGCTCGATGGCGGACTGGCCGGGCGGCACGCCCTGCAAAAACCCTTGCAGCCGGTCCACGGCATGCACCATGGCGGCGGCGCACAGGTCGTCCTTGCCGGCGAAGTGCTTGTACAGGCTGGCCTTGGCCACGCCCACTTCGGCGGCCACGTCGTCCAGCGTCATGGCCTCGAAGCCCTTTTCGCCGAGCAGGCGGCCCGCAGCCGCCACGATGGCCTCTTCCCGTGCCTGGTGCATTTGCGCCTTGAAGGAGGGGCGGGACGGGGGCGTGTTCATGCGGCGCATCTTAGCGACCGGCCGCGGCCCCCGGTACCGGGACAGCCCGGGGCCTACACCGCCAGCATGCGGGCCGCGGTGCGGGTCAGCGCCTCGGACAGCGCATCCAGCACCTCCGATTCGAGGTTCCAGCAGTGCCAGTAAAGCTGGATCGGCAGCGAATGGCCGGGCGCCAGGTCCACCAGGCTGCCGTCGGCCAGCGCCCCGCGCACCAGCAACTCGGGCACCACGCCCGCGCCCCAGCCGGCGGTGGCGGCACGCACCTGGCCTTCGGAGCTGGGCACGAACAGGTGGTGCAGCGCCACGCGCTTGAGGCCGAAGGCGCGCATCACGAACTCGGCCTGCATGTCGTCCTTGCGGTTGAACGACAGGAACGGCACGTCGCGGAAGTTGTGCGGCGTGAGCCCGTGCGGCAGGTAGCGCGCCGCCAGCGCCGGCGAGGCCACCGCCACGTAGTGCATGGCCCCGAGCGGCACCACCTTGCAGCCGCGCAGCGCCTGCTTGAGCGTGGTGACGCAGCCCAGCACCTGGCCCGAGCGCAGCCACTCCTGCGTGAAATCCTGGTCGTCCACGATGATCTCGACGGGCAGGCGCTGGCGCACCAGATCGTGCAGCGCCTCCAGCGCCCAGGTGGCAATGCTGTCGGCGTTGATGGCAATCGAGATGCGCTCGTCCTCGCGCGCGCCGCCGGGGGCGCTCGGGGCGAGTTCCTGCAGGTCGCGCTCCAGGTCGGCGCGCAGCAGGCGCAGCTGCTTGGTGTGCTTGAGCAGCAGCTGGCCGGCGGTGGTGGGCTTGAGCGGCCGGCTGCGCACGATGAGCACCGAGCCCACCTGCGCCTCCAGGGCGCGCAGCCGCTGCGAGACGGCCGACTGCGTGACGTTCAGGCGCTGGGCGGCGCGCTCGAAGCCGCCCTCCTCCACGATGGCGGCCAGGCATTCCAGTGCGGCGGGATCGAAGCTGCTCATGGGCGTGCGTGCATTAGAGGTTCTGATGAATTTGGATGAAGTTTAATTTTGCTTTTAATTCGCCGCAACGCGATCCACACTCCGGCCCATGAAAACCATCGTCTTGGGCGCCGGCATCATCGGCATCAGCACCGCCTGGCATCTGCTCGAGCGCGGCCATGAAGTCACCGTCGTGGACCGCCAGCTCGGCGCGGCGCTGGAGACCAGCTTCGCCAACGCGGGGCAGATCTCGGTGAGCTACTGCGAGCCCTGGGCCAACCGCGATGCGCCGCTCAAGGCGCTCAAGTGGATGTTCGACAAGGAAGCACCGCTGCTGTTTCGCCCGCAGCTCGACTGGGACCAGTGGCGCTGGGGCCTGAAATTCCTCGCACAGTGCAACGATGCGGCGTTCGAGCGCAACGTGCAGCAGATCGTGGCCCTGGGCGCCTACAGCCATGCTGCCCTGAAGGACGTGGTGCGCGCCACCGGCATCGAATACCACCGGCTGGAGCGCGGCATCGCCCACTTCTACACCGACCAGAAATCGTTCGACGCCGCCGGCCATGCGGTCGAGGTGATGCGCCGGCACGGCGTGCAGCGCCGCCTGGTCAGCCGCGACGAGCTGCTGCAGATCGAGCCGGCCTTCCGAGCCTACGGCGACCACATCACCGGCGGCACCTACACCAGCACCGACGAAAGCGGCGACGCCCGCCTGTTCACGCAGGAGCTCGCGCGCCGCTGCGCCGAGCGCGGCGTGCAGTTCCTCTACGGCCACGACGTGGTGCGCCTGAACCAGGCCGGTGGCGCTATCGAATCCGTAGCCGTCCGCGCACGCAGCACCAGCGCTGGAGGCCAGAAAGACCAGAACCTCACCGCCGATGCGATCGTCGTCGCCTGCGGCACCTACAGCGCCCCGCTGCTGCGCACGGTGGGCGTGGACCTGCCGATCTACCCCGGCAAGGGCTACAGCGCGACCTTCCCGCTGCTCAAGCCCGAGGGCGCGCCGCTGGTCTCGACCATCGACGACGGCAAGAAGATCGCCATGAGCCGCCTGGGCAACGTGCTGCGCGTGGCCGGCACCATCGAGCTGGGCGGCTACGACCTGTCGCTGGACAGCCCCCTGGCGCGGGCGCGCTGCCACATGCTGTCGCGCCGCATCGAGGCCATCCTGCCCGGCGTGTGCGACACCCGCACGCCCGAGGAAGGCGGCAACCCGCAGTACTGGACCGGCCTGCGCCCGGCCACGCCCACCAACATTCCGTTCATCGGCCGCACGCGCGTGGGCAAGCTGTGGGTCAACGCGGGCCACGGCACGCTGGGCTGGACACACGGCGCGGGTTCCGGCAAGGCGGTGGCCGAGCTGATCAGCGGCGAGCGGCCGGCCATGGCCTTCGGCTTCCTGGGCCAGGGCGTGGCCGCGGGTGCCGCCGCGTCCGCCCCGATCGCGGGCCTGACCGGGGCGGCCTGACCGGGGGCG
>NZ_BAAJYR010000157.1:0-8220 GCF_057546605.1 Acidovorax sp. KPB24-03
GAATGCATGGAATACAAAAAATGAAGGCGGGCGGTGCGTGCCGCCCCGGTGCCGCGCGCACCGGGGCGGCACGCACCGCCCGCCTTCATTTTTTGTATTCCATGCATTCACGGCACTGGCTGCGGGCCCGGTGGGCCATGCCGTGGCTCCATGGTTCAGCGGGATCCGCACGCGAGGGCGCGGCAGGACCCATTTCACCCCACCTTGAACAAGGAGTAATCCATGCCATCCATGTACGTTCAGAACATTTCGATTCCGGTCGCCAACGCCTCGGTGTCCGACGCGGGCGTCGTCACGGCACAGACGACCTACAGCTTCCCGACGAACGTGATTTCGGCCGGAGCCTCCGTTGCCGCCTACACCGCGTCCTTCGGCAACACGGACCACCATCTGCGCACCGTGGGCGCCAGCGTCCAGGTCCAGACCCAGGCCAACTCCCCCACGGTGACGATCACGGGCACCCTGCAGTTGCTGGACAACAGCAACAACAAGCTCAACCCGGCCAGTTGCAGCCTGACCGCCTCGGTGATTGCCTGGGCGCAGTAAATCCACTGATTCACCGACCGGTCGGCCCTCCTTTGCTGCGTGAAGGAGGGCCGTTCCCATTGGAGCCTTTTCTTTTTCCAAGGAGTCGCCATGCCATCCACCGCCGGTCAGTCATCCAGCGCCCCAGCCCTCGGAATTCTCCAGTTCGACGCAGGCAGCCTGGGCACGGGCGTCAACCTGTTCCGGGGCAACCTGGCCTTTCCGCTCAAGTTGCTCACGCTCCCGGCGCGGGGCGGACTGGCCTGCGATCTGACGCTCATGTACCAGAGCAGCGTGGCCGACCAGGTGGCGCAGTGGAACCTCACGCACCCCAGCGGCGGGCTCGGCGTGGGGTGGAACATGCCGATGGATCAGATCGTGGCGAACACCGGCAGCGCTCCGCTGCAGGATGCCGAGTACTATCTGATGAACCAGGGGCAGGCCCTGCGCCTCGTGCCCATTCCGACGCAGTGGAGCCGTGGCACGGTCAGCGCGCAGGTGCTCGCCGGCGCGCTGCCGGGGCGGGTGCCGCCGGGGCTGGTCACGGCACTGGAAACGCATGGCTGGCGCCCCTCCAGCGCGGCATTGATCCGGCCCACGGAGCGGCCGGGCGAATGGCGCCTGGACGATCCGCAGCAGCGCCGCTCCCACGCCCTGGTGCCGCAAGCGGACGGCACGCTGGGCATCGAGACGGCGGGCCAGTCCTATGAGACCGTGCCCTACCAGTTCTGGCAGGTCACGTTCTATCCCCAATGGAACAGCTGGGAAGTGGTGCGCCCCGACGGCTCGGTCGCGATCTACGGCGAGAGCGACCGCCAGCTCGACGGCATCGAAGACCGCCATCTCGTGCAGTGGGGCATCCACTGGGACAACTGGACCGGGCCGAGCACGCAGGCGCAAGGGCAGGCGCGCCATGCACAGGCCTGGAACCTGGCGGAGCTGCGCAACACGGCGGGGAACTGGATCGCCTTCGCGTACCGCACGTCGGAGCAGACCGTCGGCGCCGGCACGCTCACCTACACCCGCGAATGCCAGATGGCCCGGATGGAAAACGACCTGGGCTGGTCCTGCCGATTCAACTGGAGCCCGATGACGTACGACAACACGTCGCTGGATGCCCCCAAGGAATACCTCGCCCTTCACTCGGACCCACGGCAGCGCCCCGGCCAGGTGCCCAACGCCTGGCAGGACCGTTTCGAATCGGTCTACCTGGACAGCGTGGATGTGTTCAACGACGCAGGCGCCCCCCAGGTCCGCCTGAACTTCGAATGGCATGACCTCGTGAACCTCACGGCCCCGGATGCCAGCAATCCGCTGGGCACGGGTGCGTGCTTCAAGCGGTACCTCAAGGCGGTCACCGATGTCCTTCCCGGGGGCGCCAGCAGGCCCGGCATCTCCTTCGAGTACGACCTGCAGGGGCAGGGGCCGCTTCCAGGCGCCCTGACCGCCATCACCTTGCCGACCGGTGGCATCACCCGCTACGAATATTCGGAAATCGACGTCGGGGCCGATGCCGAACTGGACCCCGGCGCCCGCAACCTGACGATTGCGAACCCCTTCGGCAGCGACACGGCGGCCACGCCCCGGGTCTGGTACGGCTCGGACTACGTGGTGATGGCCTGGTATGACAGCGCGCAGAACGCCTTGCTGGCGAATGTTCTGACCTGGGTGGGCCGATGGATGCCCGCCTGGCAGACCTGGCAGCGTTTCGACGGCGCCCTGGATGTCGACCGCATCGGCGCGACCACCAGCGAGCACAGTTTCGTGCTGATGCTGCCCCGCCTGGACGACAGCGCCACCGCGGTCTATCTGGCCTCCCGCCGCCCCATCGCGGTGGCCGACTGGGCCTTCGCCTCCGAGGGCGGCCAACCCGAGCCCTATCCCCATGCCAGCGGCCAGCTGCAGGTCGTGGGCGGCAGCGACTTCTATGTGGTGGTGGACAAGGACAACCGCCAGTTCACCCGCTATGCGCTGAACTGGCAATCCCGGTCCTGGGACATCGCCACGGAAACGGCGCCGCAGAGCGGGAACAACGCCCGTCTGTTCGCCTGCGCCGCGGGCCAGCACTATCTGACGTTCTGTTACGACCCGGACACTGAGCAGGGACTCTTCAACCTTCGCTTTCGGGACCCCTTGCTGGCCTGGCACGAGGGTGCGTCGCTGGCGACGACGCAGGTGGTGATTCCAGCCTTCGGGACCACGTCGTATTTTCAGATGACCACCGAAGGCGGCATGGCGGCGGCCGCGTGGATCACGGAGTTCACCGCGAAAGGCAGCGCCATCCAGGCGTTCGACTATCGCCTGGCCGTGCTGCGCTGGGACGCGGATTACGGCAATCTCGCCTTCCAGGCGCTGCCGGACGTCTTCGACGGCCCCGGCTTCACCAACCTCTCCACGGCCTTCCTGCAGACCCTGGGGCCTTCCCTCGTCGGCGGCAGCCTCGTGGGCTCCGGACCGAACGTGCTGCGGTTCGATGGCGTCGACTGGTCCTACCACTTCGCCGGGATCCAGTACGCACCCGGCGCCGACCCCAGCACCCAGTTCTACTGGTATGCCTGGAACGGGCAAGCGGTGCTGAAAACGGAGAACACGACTTCGGCGCTGTACTCCGCCCTGGACAGTTTCGACCCCAGCGATCCGGCCGCGGGCTGGACCACGCAGGTGCTGCAGGACGAAGATCCCCCGCCGCCATCGCGCGAGACGCTCGGCTTTCCCACCCTCGCGGGCACCTATGCCTCGCAGGGGGGAACGCTGTATTCGCAGTCCGTCTGGCCCGGCTGGGCTCCGGTGCAGTCGCACCGGCTCGGTGAAATCACCGCGGCCTCCTTCGACAGCACGACGGTCATCGACCAGGCGCCGGACTTCCTGGCTTACATGACGCTGGACGCCGACGGGGCTCCCCAGGACACGCAGGTGCTGTTCTTCCGCAATGGCGGGCTCCTGAAAGATGCGCAAGGCGAGCCGGTGCGCGAGACCTTCGCCGGGCAGCAGATGTTCCGCATGCTGAACCACACCCTGCGCTACGAGACCGCCGTTTCCGGGAAACTGCCGGCCATTCCATCGGGCTTCGTGACCTTCCCGACCGGCAGCGACATCGATGCGTCCGTCGAGATGACGCTGCACCGCTATGCCAACCATTCCGTGAAAGCGCCGCTGAGGGCCTTCGTGGTCACCGCGCTCACGCAGGACAGCGGCTACGGTGTCTTGAAAAAAGCCTACGCCTACACCGATGTCTCTGCGGCCACCGACAGTTCCGGCAGTGTGGTGCAGTTCGCCACGGTCACCGAATACGCGGCCACCACCGATCCCGCGCTCCAGCAGTACGGCGGAACGACCAGCCACTTCTACAACGGCTTGCCAGCGCGCAGCTTCCAGGCCGCTGCCGAACGGCAGGTGCGGGCCGGGGCGCTGGCGGACACCCGATTCGCGGTGGAAGACGCCTACTCGCTCGTGGCGGGCATGCTCATCTCCAAGCAGGTGTTCGGCGCTGACGGCAGCGCTTTGTCGTCGCAGATCAGCGAATGGACCTACGTCGACCAGGTCGCAACGGCGCCCGCCGGCGGCACGCTGCGCAACCTGTATGGTGGCGTTCCGCAGGTGACCTCGTCCACGGAGGTGCTGCAGGGCGTCTCACGCACGATGGCGTTCACCTATTCCCTGGCCGGCGGCAGTCCCGATACCGTACAGACCGGGTACTACGGCAGCACCGGGCAATGGCGGGCCACCAGGCGCTCGTCCGTTTTCGGGTTCGAGGTCTATCCGGCGCTTTGGAGCGCGAACATCCTGGCTCCCGTGGCGCAGGCCCTGATGCACAACCAGGACGACGACGGCGCCTGGCAGTTTCAGGCGGGCAAGGTGCAGACCTTCCGGACCTGGCAGCATGCCGATGGAACGCCCTACTGGGCGGAAGCGGACACCTGGGTGGCGAACGAGGCCGATGCAGTGCCCTTCACCGCCTGGGACGGCACGGACCCGGGCCACGGCTGGCTCCTGCAGGAACGCATCTCCGAGCGGGACGGACTGGGGCAGGTGCTGCTGTCCCATGACCTCGCGGGCCGCCCCATGGCCTCCCTGTTCGACGACCGGGCGAGGTTCCGCATCGCCGGGTTCGTCAACTCCGCCTCGGGCAATGCCTACGACAGTTTCGAGGACTACCAGGCCCCCACCTGGAGCCTTCCCGAGGGCAGCGTCGTCCAGGCCGGCGATGCCGCCACCGGCCAATCCTGCCTGCAGGTCAGTGCGTCGGGCACGCTGACGCGCAGCGTGTCCATCGCGCAGGGCCAGGCGCCGCAGGTGTTCTCGCTCTGGATGAAAACGCCCCAGGGCGCCGCCGGCACGGATTTCTCGGCCACCCTGCGCCTTACCTCGTCCCAAGGCCAAAGCCTGGAGCGCCCCTTGGAGCCGACCGCCGGGCAATGGCAGCCCGTGCAGTGGACCATCGACATGTCGGGACTGGGGCTTGCGGGCCCGGCGACCGTGACCCTGGCGATCGCGGTGCAGATCGATGGACCATCCGTCCCCTGGATCCGCCTGGACGACATCGCCTTCGCCCCCCTGGACTGCCAGTTCCAGGCCGTGGTGTACGACAGCGCGAGCCTTCGGACGGTCGGAGCGCTGACCCCCAACGGCAACATCTCCCGCACGGTCTACAACCCGGTGTCGGAACCCGCCGCGACCATCGGCCCGTGGAACAACCCGAGCCTGATCTGCATGGCCTACTTCTGCCGGCAGGACCACGGGGTGGACAGCACCCATCCCTTCCCCACGGACCGTCCCAATGCGGCCATCAACATCCAGGGCAACGGCGACGGCTTCTACGACCCCTTCGCCGACGATGCCCTGCAAAGCTACACGGCGGTCTCCGGCTCCGAATCCGAATGGACCTGCGGCCAGGGACGGCTCATCTACCAGGGGCAGTCGCAACAGCCGCTCGGCGCGCGCCTGGCACGCACGGGATTCACGGCCGAGAGCCTGGCCGCGCGGATCCTGGTGGACCCGGCCAGCCTGGGCGAGGTCCTCTTGGGCACGGGCGAATGGTTCGTGGCGCGCACCGGGGGTAACGAACCCGAATGGCAGCTTCGGAACGCGGCCGGCGCGGTGTCCGCACAGGCCGCCGCCGATGGCCGTGCGCGCGAGTGGCTGCTGGTGGCCACGCCCGGCAGGCTGCTGTTTTTCGCGGACGGCCTCAAGGTCTTCGAATACGCCGGCCAGGACGTCACGGCCCCCTTCGGCATCCAGGTGGGCATGAGCGCACCCGGCACCTTCAGCGGCTTCGTGGTGGCGCAGGACATCGCGCTGGGTGTGAGCTATGCCGACGGCCTGTCCCGCAGCTTGCAGACCCTCTCCCTGGAGTCCGGTGACAGCGCCATCCTGGAGATGGGGCTGTATGACGATCGCGGCAACATCGCGGTCAAGGCGCTCGACAGCCGCATCACCGTGCAGGGAAATGCAGCGCTCTTCGAATACCAGGCGGGCATGGCCACCAACGCCGGAGAAGGCGGCAGCCTCTGGAGCGGAGCGCCCCTGGAAGGCCTGCTGTCCAGCCAATACCACCCGCAGGCCGGTGGCTATCCGTTTTCACGCACGGCCTTCGAGGCGGCCCCGCTCGCGCGGCCCGTGGCGATGGGGCAGCCCGGCTTCGACTATGCGATCCGGCCGGGCAGCACGCACTACGCCACCCGGGCCTATTCCACCAACCAGACTCCCGGCGAATTCGCCTACCCGCTGCCGCTCGGGGAATACCACCTGGTCATCGACACCGACCCCAACGGCGCGGTGACGCAGGCTTGGAAGGACACCGCGGAAAACCTCGTTGGCCGGGTGGTGCAGACCTCCGCCCAGGACACATCGCTGAACTGGCGCATGAGCCAGGTACAGGACGCATCCGGCCGCACCATCGCCTCCGTGCCGCCCAATTCCTATGCGGCCGCTGGAGCGTCACAGAACGGGATTCCGGCGGGCAGTGCGACCGCCACCTACGACTTCGCGGGCCACCGCATCGGCACCACCGACCCCGACAGCGGCCACTGCGAGATGGTGTACAGCACTTCAGGCCTGGCACGCTTTCTCTCCAACGGCAGCGGCTTGCCCGACGGCCACATCATCTACCGCAAGTACGACTCGCTGAGCCGGATCGTGGAGGAAGGCACGGTGCAGCAGGCGTGGGACAGGGAACTGCTGCAGCAAAAGGCCGACGACGCCTCCTGGCCCCCCTCGCCGACGACATGGGGCATTCGCCGCTACTTCGATGGCGACGGCAGCGAGGCGACGCAGGCCGACAGCCTCGTAGGCCGGCTCTGGAAGGTGGAGATGCAGCAAGGCGCACAAGGCGGCGCGCAACTGGTGGAGACATTCGCCTACGACCGGGCCGGGAGGATCGAGCGACGCGCCCGGACGATTCCCGGCTCGCCGCAGGGCTCCTGCACCGTCAGCAACACCTGGTCGCGGGGCGGCAACCTGCTGTCGAGCACCGACTCGTCCACCCAGTTGACCAGCCTGCTGGCCTACGACCCGCTCGCACGCGTGACCTCGGTGTCGGCCCGAGTGAACGGCCTGGACACGGTCCTCGTCGCGCACACCTACTCCCCGCAGGGCAAGCCCGAAACGACGACGCTGCTGCCCACCCCTTCGGGCGCCCTGCTGGAGCGCACCTTCACCTACGAAGCGCCGGGCTGGCCGCGAACCCTCGACGCGGGCCCGCTGTGGAACCAAACGCTGGACTACACCAGCGGTGCGTGCGACGGCCAGGGCTACTACAACGGGGAAATCGCCCGGCGGGGAATCGACTCCAGCATCGCCGACCTGCCCGAGCCTCCCCTGTGCACGCACATGGACGCACTGGGCAGGCTGACCGGCTGCGGCACCGGCATGAACGCCCAGAGCTGGCAGATGGATCTGAACGGCAACTTCACCCGCCACGACCGGGCGGACAGCAGCGCGACCTATGCCTATCAGGATGGGACCAACCGGCTCTCCAGCTATGCAGCGGCAGACGGCACGCTCACCATGGAATACGACCGTGCAGGGGCCATTTCCCAGGCCCGCGGTCCCGGCGGCGCGCCCGCATGGGAAACCGGCTATGACGCCTGCACCGGCCGCCCGGTGTCCTACCGGGGCGGCGACGGAACGTCCCTGGACATCCTGCGTGACGCCGACGGCCACCGCGCACAGCTCACGCGCACGGCCGGCACCGGAGAGCGGCAGCAACGCTGGCAGATGCCCTCGCCCGGCGGCGAGGTGCTCGTGCAGTATTCGGGCACGTCGACCTCCATCGCCCGCTTCATCTCCGCCATCGACGTGCAGGTGGCGTGGATCGACGGAAAGTTCTATTTCGGACTGCTGGACCATCTGGGAAGCGTGCGTGTCGTGCTGGATGCCGACAACGCGGTGGTCGGGGCATGGCGCTACGACATCTACGGCGCGCCGACGGCGGTGGTGCCCTGCCAGGTGCCATGGCCGCGGCTGTTCACCGGCCACAACTACGACGAAGACTCGGGCCTGTACGACTGCAATGCCCGCTTCTACAGCCCCCTGCTGGGTCGCTATCTCAGCGTGGACCCGCTGCTGGAAAGCCCCTCGCCCTACGTGTACGTGGGCAACAACCCCTTGTGCTTCACGGACCCCCAGGGCATGAACGTGTGGGGGATCATCGCGGGGGCCGTGGCGACCCTGGCGATCGGCGTGGCGGGCGTGCTG
>NZ_BAAJYR010000158.1:0-8147 GCF_057546605.1 Acidovorax sp. KPB24-03
TCGGGCAAGTCCACGCTGGCGCAGGCGCTGCTGGGGCTGCTGCCGTACCAGGGCGACCTGCGGATCGCAGGGCAGGGCTGGCAGCTGCCGGCCCAGCGCAATACCCCGGCCAATCAGGCCTTGCGCCGGCAGGTGCAGGTGGTGTTCCAGGACCCGTTTTCGTCGCTGTCGCCGCGCCTGACGGTCGAGGAGATCGTGGGCGAGGGCCTGCGGGTGCACGAGCCCGGACTGCCGCCCGCCGACCGCCGCGCGCGCGTGGAGTCGGCGCTGGAGGACGTGGGACTGACCGACGCGCAGTTCCCGGGTCTGCTGGCGCGCTATCCGCACGAGTTTTCCGGAGGGCAGCGCCAACGGCTGGCAATTGCCCGTGCGCTCATCCTGAGCCCCCGGTTGCTGGTGCTGGACGAGCCCACCAGCGCGCTCGACGTCACCATCCAGCAGCAGGTGCTGGCACTGCTGCAGCGCCTGCAGAAGGAGCGCTCGCTCAGCTACCTGCTCATCACGCACGACGTGGCCGTCATCCGCGCGATGGCGCACGACGTGATCGTGATGAAGGACGGCGAGGTGCTGGAGTCGGGCCCGGTGCAGGCGGTGCTGGATGCGCCCCGGCACCCCTACACCCAGAGGCTGGTGTCCGCGGCCGGGCTGGATGGGGAGGGTTGAGCCGATTTGGGGTGTTTTCGGCCCCATGCCGGCGTATTGATTGTCCTGTTTGCTATCAATTAAATAGCAAATCGCAGGCTTGAGGCATTGGGGCGCACCGCGCGTTCGTGCGGTCTGTCTGGGCGCCGTGTGCGGCGATCAGGCGAAGGTATCGACCTGCGTGCCCAGCGTGGTGGAGGCGGCGGGCGGCGTCTTCTTCTGGTCGGCCGACTGCTGCTGCTCCATGGCCTTTTCCATGGCCTTTTGCTGCTGCTCCTGTTGCTGGGCCTGCTGGATGGCTGCGATCTGCTGCTGCACGAGCTGGATCTGGTTCTGCAGTGCCTGCAGCCTCTGCTGCTTGGCTTTGGCGTCGTTGGGGTCGGATGCCTGGCTGGCTTCTGCCGACGCCTGCTTGAGGTCGGCCGTGAGGTCCTTGAGCTGCTTTTGAAGCGCCGCGATGTCACCGCTCGATTGGCCCGAAGAGCGGCTCCCCGAAACGCTGGTGGAGGAGGTGCTGGAGGCGGAGGAGATGGACAGGGACATGAAGGAGGTATCGGCTGATTGGGGACGGAACTGTAGGCCTTGCCGGCGTTTATTCCGTCATTTCTTGTCCGCCGGCACGATGGTGGGCTCCTGGTCGGGCCCGGCATACAGCCGGAAATGCCCCCGCCCCGCGCGCTTGGCCGCGTACATCGCCATGTCGGCGCTGCGCGACAGCTCCTCGAAATTGCGGCCATGCTGCGGAAACAGCGCGATGCCGCCGCTCAGGCCGATCTGCCGGACCTCGCCCTGCAGATCGAACGGCGGTTCGCACGCGGCCATGATCTTTTGCGACACCAGGCAGGCCTGGTCGGCGTTGTCCAGCTTGGGCAGCAGCACGACGAACTCGTCGCCCCCCTGGCGGCACACCGTGTCGGAATGCCGCACGGCGCCCTTGAAGCGGCGGGCGACCTGCACCAGCAGCAGGTCGCCGGCATCGTGGCCGAGGGTGTCGTTCACCTGCTTGAACCCGTCCAGGTCGATGTACATCAGCGCGAGGCTGCGGTCATCCCGCAGGGCGTGCGCGATGGCCTGCTGGGCGCGGTCCTGCAGCAGCACGCGGTTGGGCAGGTCGGTCAGCACGTCGTACTGCGCGAGGTGGGCCATACGGCGCGACATCTCCATGGCCTCGGTCACGTCGCGCAGCACCATCACCGTACCGGTGACGTGCCCGTGCCGGTCGGTGATGGGGCTGACCGATTTCTCGATGTCGATGCGCCGTCCGTCGCGGCACTGGAGCACCACGCCGCGTTTCGAGGGCTGGGCCCGGCCTTCGGCCAGCGCCTTGCGGGTGGGGCTCAAGCCGCTGTCGCTGCCGGCCTCGTGCAGCGGCACGACGTCGTCGATGTCCGATCCCGCGGCATGAAAGGCCTGCCAGCCGGTCATCTTTTCGGCCACCGGGTTGATGTAGGTGACGCAGCCCTCGGCATCGGTGCAGATGACCGCATCGCCAATGGACTGCAGCGTCAGGCGGATCAGCTCCTTTTCCTCGAACAGCAGGTCTTCCATGCGCTTTCGGTCGGTCAGGTCGTCGATCTGCACGAAGATGCCCTGCACCTCGTCGCCTTCCTTGTCCGGGATGTACGACACCAGCGTGTGGCGCACCTCGCCGGAGGGCAGGGGCATGGTCCGCTCGAAGACCTGCTTGTGGCCCTTGAGCGCCTGCCGGATGTGCGTCAACGCGTGTTCGTAGGTTCCCCGGTCGAGCACGTCCAGCAGTTTCACGTTGGGCATGCGCTCGCGCGAGACGCCCAGCCAGTCCATGTACGCCTGGTTGGCGAAGCGGTTGTGCTGGTCCTTGTCCCAGTAGCTCACCATGGAAGGCAGGTTGTCGAGGATGGTGCGCGTGTCGTGCTCGGCCTGCTTGAGCTGGGCCGCGATGGCCTGGCGGCGCTGCAACTCCCGCGCGAAGAGGGCGGACAGGCCCAGGCAGGCCGCCATCAACAGCACCGCGAACGCGCCCAGCACCTTGGCGCTGGCGCGCCACTTGGCCAGGATGGTGTCCGCCGACTGCCCGACGCTCACCGCCAGCGGGTAGTTGCCGATGCGGCGGAAGGTGTGCAGCCGCTCGGTGCGGTCCTGCGGGTCCTGCGCCGTGTAGCTGCCGCTGTCGACCGTCTGCAGCCGGGCCAGCAGGCTGGCGTCGTCCATCGGCTGGCCGACATCCCCTTCGGCGTAGGGAAAGCGCGCGACGGTGGTGCCGTCGCGGGTGCTCCACAGCTCCACGCGGCTCATCGGCCCGACGTCGATGGAGGCGAACAGCTCCTTGAAATAGTTGATTCTCACGGTGCCCACCACGACGCCGCCGAAGCTGCCGTCGCTGCGGAAATACGCGCGGCTGATGGGCAGGCTGTACGAGCCCGAGACCCGGCCGCGGATGGGATGCCCGATGTAGAGCCCCTCGCGCTGGCTGGTCTGGTGCACCTGGAAGTAATCGCGGTCGGCCAGGTTGAGGTTCAGGGGCTCCAGGCTGGTGGAGCGCGTTATCAAGTTGCCCTTGTCATCCAGCACCGCGACCGCGCCCAGGCCGGGCGTGTGCAGGGAGTGGTCGAACAGGAAGGTGTTGCGCATCTGCGGGGTCAGGCTCGGAAGGCCGGGGTCCGACAGGCTCTTGGCCACCCCGACCAGCGAGTAGTCGAAGCCGTTCAGGGTGCGCTGGATGTTCTGCTCGATGGTGCGTGCCAGGCTGCTGTTGGTGTGCAGCGCGTACGACCAGGCGTCGTCGCGGATCGTGAGGATCGCCCGCACGAAGAGCGCACCAATGCCTGCCGACAGCACGAGGGCCAGCAGGACGAGGCGACGGGGCGAAATCTGGGGCATGGCGCATGGCGGCCGGCACGGAGGCCGGCGGGTGCTGCGCTGTTACTTTATCGGGGAATCGGCGGGTTGCGAGAACAAGTCCCAGGTGGCGATGAAGAGCGCTGCGATCACCGGGCCGATCACGAAACCCGTCAGCCCGAACAGGGCCATGCCGCCCAGGGTGGAGATGAGGACGATGTAGTCCGGCATCTTCGTGTCCTTGCCCACCAGCACCGGGCGCAGGGCGTTGTCCACCAGCCCGATCACGCAGACGCAAAAAGCCACCAGCACCGAACCCTGCCAGATGGCGCCGGTCGCGAAGAAATAGATGGCCACCGGGCCCCAGATCAGGCCGGCACCGATGGCGGGCAGCAGCGACAGGAAGGCCATCAGCACGCCCCAGAGGATGGGGCCCTGGATACCGAGGATCCAGAAGATCACCCCGCCCAGCGCACCCTGCACGGCGGCCACCACGATGTTGCCCTTGACGGTGGCGCGGATCACCGTGGTGAACTTGCTGGCCAGCTGACGCTTGTGCTCTTCGTCGAGTGGCACGGCCTGGCGGATGCGGTTGACCAGCGAGCTGCCGTCACGCACCAGGAAGAACAGCAGGTACAGCATGATGCCGAAGCTCACGATGAACTGCAGCGTGTTCTGGCCCACGTCCAGCGCCTTGGTGGCCAGAAACTGGCCGGCCTGCACCGACACGGACGAGAGCTTGGCCTCCACCTCGGCGGCCGAGGTGAGGTTGAAGCGGTCCAGCAGGCCCAGCAGCCAGGAGGGCAGGGCACTCAGCACCTGCTGTACGTAGGCGCCGAAGTTGAGCTGCCCCGATTTCATGCGTTCGTAGATGAGTCCGGCCTCCTGGACCAGCGAAATGCTGATGAAGGTCATGGGCAGGATCACGATCACCAGGCACAGTCCCAGGGTGCACAGGGCCGCCAGGTTGCGCCGCCCGCGCATGCGCCGCAGCAGCCGCCGGTGCAGCGGCGTGAACAGGATCGCCAGGATGACGCCCCAGAAAACCGCTCCGTGGAACGGCCACAGGATGGCGAAGAACGCGACAGTGACCGCGATGAGAAGAAGCAACAGCGTGCGGCTCTGAAGGGTGGGTGAGTTCATAGAGGCGGGGTACGGATAATGACGAAATGTAAGCGACCGCAGTGACACGGCGGCGAAGGAACACGCGCTTACGCCGTGTAGGGCTCGCTCCTGGGCGTTCGGTGGCACAATGGCGCCCGCACCCCCGGCCCTTCCCCAGCCACAGTCGCATCCGCCAATCGGTTCAGCCGTGTCGCGGAAGGTTTTACCCACCAGCTAATGCTTCCCTCAGGGAAGCGGAGGTCAGCGGAATATGAGCGATACGACATCCGTATACCAAGCCTACCAAGGCAACACCTATCTTTTCGGCGGCAATGCGCCCTATGTCGAAGAGATGTACGAGAACTATCTCGTCAACCCCGGCAGCGTGCCCGACACGTGGCGCGAATACTTCGATGCCCTGCAGCACGTGCCTGCCGTCGATGGCTCGAACGCCAAGGACGTGCCCCACCTGCCCGTGGTCAATGCCTTCGCCGAGCGCGCCAAGCAAGGCGGCACGAAGGTCGTCGGTGCCACCGGCGCCGACTCCGAAATGGGCCGCAAGCGCACCGCTGTCCAGCAACTGATCTCGGCCTACCGCAATGTCGGCCAGCGCTGGGCCGATCTGGACCCCCTGAAGCGCACCGAGCGCCCTGAGATTCCTGAACTCGAAGCCTCCTTCTACGGCTTCAGCGATGCCGATCAGGAAACGGTGTTCAACACGAGCAACACCTTCTTCGGCAAGGAAGCCATGCCGCTGCGCGAGCTGATCAACGCGCTGCGCGAAACGTACTGCGGCTCGATCGGGGTCGAATACATGTATGCCACCGACCAGAACCAGAAGCGCTGGTGGCAGGAAAAGCTCGAGACCATCCGCAGCAAGCCCAGCTTCGGTCCCGACAAGAAAAAGCACATCCTGGACCGCCTCACGGCCGCTGAAGGCCTGGAGCGCTTCCTGCACACCAAGTACGTCGGCCAAAAGCGCTTCTCGCTCGAAGGCGGCGAAAGCTTCATCGCCGCCATGGATGAACTCATCCAGGCCGCCGGCACCAAGGGCGTGCAGGAAATCGTGATCGGCATGGCCCACCGCGGCCGTCTGAACGTTTTGGTGAACACGCTGGGCAAGATGCCCAAGGACCTGTTCGCCGAGTTCGACCACACCGCTCCGGAAGACCTGCCGGCAGGCGACGTGAAGTACCACCAGGGCTTCAGCTCCGACGTCAGCACCCCTGGCGGCCCGGTGCACCTGTCGCTGGCCTTCAATCCCTCCCACCTGGAAATCGTGAACCCCGTCGTGGAAGGTTCGGTGCGTGCCCGCATGGACCGCCGCGCCGACCCGCATGGCAAGCAGGTGCTGCCCGTGCTGGTGCACGGCGACGCGGCCTTCGCCGGCCAGGGCGTCATCCAGGAAACGCTGGCGCTGGCCCAGACCCGTGGCTACTCCACGGGCGGCACGGTGCACATCGTGATCAACAACCAGATCGGCTTCACCACCTCCGATCCGCGTGACAGCCGCTCCACGCTGTATTGCACGGACGTGGTCAAGATGATCGAGTCGCCCGTGCTGCACGTGAACGGCGACGATCCCGAAGCGGTCGTGTTCGCCACGCAGCTCGCCCTCGAATTCCGCATGGAGTTCCAGAAGGACGTGGTGGTGGACATCATCTGCTTCCGCAAGCTGGGCCACAACGAGCAGGACACGCCCGCGCTCACCCAGCCGCTGATGTACAAGAAGATCGGCGCGCACCCCGGCACCCGCAAGCTGTACGCCGACAAGCTGGCCACGCAGGGCCTGGGCGAGACCCTGGGCGACGACATGTCCAAGGCCTACCGCGCCGCCATGGATGCGGGCAAGCACACGGTCGATCCGGTACTGACCAACTTCAAGAGCAAGTACGCGGTGGACTGGAGCCCCTTCCTGGGCAAGAAGTGGACCGATGCCGGCGACACCGCCATCCCGCTGGCCGAGTGGAAGCGCCTGTCCGAAAAGATCACCACCATCCCTGAAGGCGTGACGCCGCACCAACTGGTCAAGAAGGTGTACGACGACCGCGCCGCCATGGGCCGTGGCGACATTCCGGTGGACTGGGGCATGGGCGAGCACATGGCCTTCGCCTCGCTGGTGGCCAGCGGCTTCCCTGTGCGCCTGTCCGGCGAAGACTGCGGCCGCGGCACGTTCACCCACCGCCATTCGGTCATCCATGACCAAAAGCGCGAGAAGTGGGACACGGGCACCTACGTGCCGCTGCAGAACGTCAGCGAGAACCAGGCTCCGTTCGTCGTGATCGACTCCATCCTGTCCGAAGAGGCGGTGCTGGGCTTCGAATACGGCTATGCCTCCAACGACCCCAACACGCTCGTGATCTGGGAAGCGCAGTTCGGCGACTTCGCCAACGGTGCGCAGGTCGTGATCGACCAGTTCATCGCCTCCGGCGAAGTGAAGTGGGGCCGCGTGAACGGCATCACGCTGATGCTGCCGCACGGCTACGAAGGCCAGGGCCCCGAGCACAGCTCGGCCCGCCTGGAGCGCTTCATGCAGTTGTCGGCCGACGCCAACATGCAGGTGGTGCAGCCCACCACCGCCAGCCAGATCTTCCACGTGCTGCGCCGCCAGATGGTCCGCCACCTGCGCAAGCCGCTGATCATCATGACGCCGAAGTCGCTGCTGCGTAACAAGGACGCGACCTCGCCGCTGTCCGAGTTCACCAAGGGCAGCTTCCAGACGGTGATCCCGGAGCAGAACGAAGCCATCGAGAAGAAGGCCGAGAAGGTCAAGCGCGTGATCGCCTGCTCGGGCAAGGTCTACTACGACCTGGTCAAGAAGCGCGAAGAGAAGGAAGCCGACGACGTCGTCATCCTGCGCGTGGAACAGCTCTATCCGTTCCCGCACAAGGCCTTCGCCGCCGAGCTGAAGAAGTACCCGAACGCCACCGACATCGTGTGGTGCCAGGACGAGCCGCAGAACCAGGGCGCCTGGTTCTTCGTGCAGCACTACATCCACGAGAACATGCTCGAAGGCCAGAAGCTGGGTTACTCCGGCCGTGCCGCCTCGGCATCGCCCGCGGTGGGCTACTCGCACCTGCACCAGGAGCAGCAAAAGGCCCTGGTGGACGGCGCGTTCGCCAAGCTCAAGGGGTTTGTCCTGACCAAGTAAGGCCGGAAACCCGAACACACAAAAAGCAGAAACAAACCCCGAAAGAATTCCCATGGCTATCGTTGAAGTCAAAGTCCCCCAACTGTCCGAATCCGTGGCGGAAGCCACGATGCTCACGTGGAAGAAGAAGGCCGGCGAGGCTGTCGCCGTCGATGAGATCCTGATCGAAATCGAGACCGACAAGGTCGTGCTCGAAGTGCCTGCTCCCTCGGCCGGCGTGCTGGCGGAAATCGTGCAAGGTGACGGCGCCACCGTGGTGGCCGACCAGCTGATCGCCAAGATCGACACCGAAGGCAAGGCCGGCGCAGCCGCCCCTGCCGCTGCAGCTGCCCCTGCCGCCGCGCCCGCACCAGCCGCTGCAGCCCCCGCTGCCGCAGGCGGCTCCAAGGGCGATGTGGCCATGCCCGCCGCCGCCAAGCTGCTGGCCGACAAC
>NZ_BAAJYR010000159.1:0-7910 GCF_057546605.1 Acidovorax sp. KPB24-03
TTTTCTTGCGGCCCAGACGCGTGATCAGGCTGGAGGTGTCCCAACGGGCGCCGCCGTGCTGCTGCACATCGGCATAGAACTGGTCCACCAGCGCCGTGACCGGCACACGTGCGCCGTTGCGGCGGGATTCGTCGAGGACCAGGCCGAGGTCCTTGCGCATCCAGTCCACGGCAAAGCCGAAGTCGAAGCGGCCTTCCACCATGGTCTTGCCGCGGTTGTCCATCTGCCAGCTTTGCGCGGCCCCTTTGCCGATGACGTCCAGCACCAGCGGCATGTCCAGCCCGGCGTGCTGACCGAAGGCGATCGCCTCCGACAGGCCCTGCACGATACCGGCGATGCAGATCTGGTTGACCATTTTGGCCAGTTGGCCCGATCCGCTGTCGCCCACGCGGGTGAAAGCCCGGGAAAAGGCCAGCGCGGTGGGCTTCACGCTGTCGAAGGTGCCAGCGTCGCCGCCGCACATCACGGTCAGCTGGCCGTTCTGGGCCCCAGCCTGGCCACCGGACACGGGGGCATCGATGAACTGCAGTCCCAGCGTGCGCGCCGCGCCGTACAGTTCGCGAGCGACCTCGGCCGATGCCGTGGTGTGATCCACGAAGACCGCGCCGGGCTGCATGCCCGCGAAGGCGCCATCGGCACCCAGCGTGACGGAACGCAGATCGTCGTCGTTGCCGACACAGCAAAAGACGATGTCCGCCCCCTGGGCGGCTTCGCGTGGCGTGGGGGCGTGCCGGGTCGCGGCGCTGCCCGCGAACTCTTCGCACCAGGCGGCCGATTTGGCGGCGGTGCGGTTGTACACGGTAACGGTATGGCCTGCGAGGGCGAGGTGCCCCGCCATGGGGTAGCCCATGACGCCCAGGCCGAGAAAGGCGACCTTGCGGGAAGGCGTGGCGTCGTAGCTGCGGGGATTCGTGCTGGGCATGGGAGAGGGCTCCATTTCAGAAAAAAGAAAACCCGCCGGGCAAGGGCGGGTGGTGGGGCGGCTGGCGTCAGACGATGGCGAAGTGCTCGGTGCCCGAGGCCAGGTCGGTGGTCTTGGCGCGCTGGCTGCCCAGCTTGATCTGCAAACGCAGGTCGTTCAGTGAGTCGGCATTGCGCAGCGCGTCCTCGTAGGTGATGACGTTGGCCTCGAACAGGTCGAACAGCGATTGGTCGAAGGTCTGCATGCCGAGGTTCCGGCTCTTCTTCATGATCTCCTTGATCTCGGCGACTTCGCCCTTGAAGATCAGGTCGGCGATCAGGGGCGTGTTCAGCATCACCTCGACCGCCGCGGCCCGGCCCTTGCCATCCTGCTTGGGGATGAGGCGCTGGGAGATCATGCCGCGCAGGTTGAGCGACAGGTCCATGAGGAGTTGCGCGCGCCGCTCTTCCGGAAAGAAATTGATGATGCGGTCCAGCGCCTGGTTGGCGCTGTTGGCGTGCAGTGTGGCCAGGCACAGGTGGCCTGTTTCGGCGAAGGCGACCGCATGCTCCATGGTTTCGCGGTCGCGGATCTCGCCCATCAGGATGACGTCCGGCGCCTGCCGCAGCGTGTTCTTGAGGGCGGCTTCCCAGCTGTCGGTATCGAGTCCCACTTCGCGCTGGGTGACGACGCAGTTCTTGTGCGGATGCACGAACTCGATGGGGTCTTCCACGGTGATGATGTGGCCGAACGAGTTCTCGTTGCGCCAGTCCACCATTGCCGCCAGCGTGGTCGATTTGCCCGAGCCCGTGGCGCCCACCAGAATGCACAGGCCCCGCTTGGTCATCGTGACTTCCTTGAGCACCTGCGGCACGCCGAGCCCGTCGATGGTCGGCAGCGTGAGCGGAATGGTCCGCAGCACCATGCCGACGCGGCTTTGCTGGATGAACGCGTTCACGCGAAAGCGCCCGATGCCGGCGGGCGAGATGGCGAAGTTGCACTCCTTCGTGCGCTCGAAGTCGGCCACCTGCTTGTCGCTCATGATGGCGCGCGCCAGCGTCAGCGTGTGGGCGGGGGTGAGCGGCTGGGGGGACACCTTGGTGACCTTGCCGTCCACCTTGATCGCGGGCGGAAACTCGGCCGTGATGAACAGGTCGCTGCCACCCCGGCTCACCATGAGCTTGAGCAGATCGTTGATGAATTTACTGGCCTGATCGCGTTCCATCAGCTCTCCCTGGGGTGGTTGCAGCGCGGTGCGTCATTTCTGGCTGTCGGACAGGCGGGCGCTCACGACGCGAAGGCGCAGCGAGAGCTTGCGTGCCAGCAGGGCCACCAGGCTGGCGGCCAGCTGGGGGTCCTTGGTCATCATGTCGTCCATGGCCTCCGCGCTGAGCACCGCGATCTCGCAGTCAGTCAGCGTGGTGCAGGCCGAAAAGCGGATACCGCTGTCCAGCAGCGACATTTCGCCCAGGATATCGCCGGGACGGGTTTCCGCCAAGCGCAGGTGCTCCCCCCAGGGCTGCACGCGATCGACGGCGATCGTGCCGGTGAGCAGCACCACCATGAAATTGCCGTACTCGTCCTGGCGGATCACATCGCGGTTGGGCGCGACGGCCGCGAACTCGAAGAAGCGCTCCATGCGCTCAACGGCGTCCCGGTCCAGGTGCGCCATGTATTTGTCCTTGGACCACAGCGCCTGCAGCAGCTTGCCGCCGCGGCTGGCGGCCATGCGCCTGGCACCCACCTCGACGGCGCGGGCTTCCCAGGGCACCAGCATGGCGTCGTCCACACCTTGTCCGGCGAAAGCGGTGGTGAAGAAGACGGAGTCGCCGCCTTCTTCCGCCGCTTTGCCGCCGCGGGTCTTGGCCTTCAACAGGCCGAGGATGCCTTTCATAGGGGGTGCTCCGGTGTGCCGCCTGAAAAAGGCCGCGAATCTCTGGGGTGGGTGGACGGGAGGGGATGCGGTGTGCATCAACCCGGGAAGTTGTCGGGGATCTTCGCCTTGCCCCGCGCCTCTGCCGGGCTGATGACGTTGCGCCGGACGAGGTCGGTCAGGTTCTGGTCGAGGGTCTGCATGCCGGCGCTACTGCTGGTCTGGATGGTGGAGTACATCTGTGCCACCTTGGCCTCGCGGATCAGGTTGCGGATGGCGCTGGTGCCCAGCATGATCTCGTGCGCCGCGACACGGCCCTGGCCGTCCTTGGTCTTGCACAGCGTCTGCGAAATGACGGCCTGCAGCGACTCGGACAGCATGGCCCGCACCATTTCCTTTTCCTCGGCGGGGAACACGTCGATGATCCGGTCGATGGTCTTGGCGGCGCTGGAGGTGTGCAGCGTGCCGAACACCAAGTGGCCCGTTTCCGCGGCCGTCATGGCCAGGCGGATGGTTTCCAGGTCGCGCATTTCGCCCACCAGGATGGCGTCCGGGTCTTCGCGCAGGGCCGACTTGAGGGCGGCCGCGAACGACAGCGTCATCGGCCCGACCTCGCGCTGGTTGATCAGGCACTTCTTGGATTCGTGCACGAACTCGATCGGGTCTTCCACCGTGAGGATGTGGCCGTATTCGCTTTCGTTCAGGAAGTTGACCATGGCCGCCAGCGTGGTGGACTTGCCCGAGCCCGTGGGGCCCGTGACCAGCACCAGGCCGCGCGGTTTCAAGGCCAGTTCGCCGAAGATCTTGGGGGCGTTGAGCTGCTCCAGCGTCAGGATCTTGCTCGGAATGGTCCGGAACACGGCGGCCGCGCCGCGATTCTGATTGAACGCGTTGACGCGAAAGCGCGCCAGGCCCTCGATCTCGAAGGAAAAGTCCACTTCCAGGAATTCTTCGTACGCCTTGCGCTGCGCATCGCTCATGATGTCGTACACCATGGCGTGGACGGTCTTGTGGTCAAGCGCATCGACGTTGATGCGCCGCACGTCGCCGTGGACCCGGATCATGGGTGGAAGGCCCGCCGACAAGTGCAGGTCAGAAGCCTTGTTCTTCACGCTGAATGCCAGCAGTTGGGTGATGTCCACGGGGTCCCTCGGTCGTTTGGTACGCTCAGAGGAATCATTATGACGACGATTGGTAACAACCTCCAACAGGTTCTTGGGCGCATCGCGCAGGCCTGCGCCGCGGCCGGGCGCGACCCTGCCAGCGTGCGCCTGCTGGCCGTTTCCAAGACCTTCGGCGACGACGCCGTGCGCCGTGCCGCCGAGGCCGGGCAGCGCGCGTTCGGCGAGAACTACATCCAGGAAGGCGTGGCGAAGATCGCCGCGCTGCGAGGCGGCGCCACGCCCTGGGCACCGCCGCTGCAGTGGCATTGCATCGGCCCCGTGCAGAGCAACAAGACCCGGCAGGTGGCCGAGCATTTCGACTGGGTCCACACCGTGGACCGCGAAAAGATCGCGCAGCGCCTGGCGGAGCAGCGGCCTGCCGGCCTGGCGCCGCTGGATGTGTGCATCCAGGTGAATGTGGACGGCGGCGCGACCAAGGCGGGCGTGCCGCCAACGGAGGCTCTGGCCCTGGCGCGGTCTGTTGCGCGGCTGCCACGGTTGCGGCTGCGGGGCCTGATGAGCATTCCCGATGTGGCCCCCGATTTCGCCGCGCAGCTGGCGGTCCATGCGGCGGCGAAAGCGCTGTTCGACCAGATCCGGGGGGGAGGGGGGGCGAGGGCTTTGCGGCGTTCGACACGCTGTCGCTGGGCATGACCGCCGACCTGGAGGCGGCGATCCACGCGGGGAGCACCCTGGTGCGGGTCGGCACGGGCGTCTTCGGCACCAGGGCGGCCCCCGCCTGAGGCCGGGGCCGCGCCATGCTCAGGCCCGGCGCGTCCAGCCCAGTTGCGGCGACGGGCCGGCCTCGGCGTTTTCCTGATTCAGCCGGAAGACCCCCACGGCCTGCAGCAGGGCGCTGGTGCGGTCCTTCATGCCGCTGGCGGACGCCGCCATCTGCACGACCACGCTGCCGTTTTGCTGGGTGACCTGGTCCATCTGCGACACGGCCTGGCCGACCTGGGCGACGCCCATCGCCTGCTCGTTGCTGGCCGCGCTGATTTCCTGCATGAGGTCCGTCACGCGGCGGATGGACGACACCACCTCCGTCATGGTGGCCCCGGCCTTGTTCACCAGCACGCTGCCCTGCTCGACCCGCTGCACGCTGGTGGAGATCAGGTGCTTGATCTCTCGCGCCGCCTCGGCCGAGCGGCCGGCCAAACTGCGCACCTCGCTGGCGACCACGGCGAAGCCCCGGCCCTGCTCACCCGCGCGCGCCGCCTCCACCGCGGCATTGAGGGCGAGGATGTTGGTCTGGAACGCGATGCTGTCGATGACGCCGATGATGTCGGCGATCTTGCGGGAGCTTTCGTGGATGCCCTTCATGGTCTCGACCACCTCGGTCACGACCTCGCCGCCCTGGATGGCCACGGCGCTGGACTGGGTGGCGAACTGGCTGGCCTGGCGGGAGTTGTCGGCGTTCTGGCGCACCGTGGAGCCCAGTTGCTCCATGGACGCCGCGGTCTGCTGCAGGGCGCTGGCATGGTGCTCGGTGCGGCTGGACACGTCATGGGTGCCTTGTGAGATCTCGGTGCTGGATGCCGCCACCGCCTCGGAGGTGCGGCGCACGTCGTACAGCACGTTCTGGAAACTGTCGCGCAGCGCCTCCAGCGACTGCAGCAGCTGGCCGGCCTCGTCGGTCTGCCGGGCCTCGACGGCCTGCGTCAGGTCGCCGGTGGCCATGGTCCTGGCAGCCTGCACCGCCCGCTGGATGGGGCGCACGATGCTGCGGGAGATGAGCCAGGCCGTCGCTGCCGCCACCACGATCGCCGTGCCGCTGAGCACCAGCATCAGGATGGAAAAGCCTTGGGCGACGGACCGCGCATTGGCCGATTCGGCCTTGTTCTTTTCCTCCTCGATGTCGATCAGCCGGTTGATGCTGGCCAGCCACTCCACATAGGCGGGCCGGGCCTGCTCCTGCAGAACCTGAATGGCCTTCTCAGGCTGGTGGGCGCCGCTCAGCTCGATGACTTGGCGGGTCAGCGGCAGGGCGCGTGATTCGACCTCCTTGATGCGGTCCAGGGCCTCCCGCTCGCGGGGCTCGATCGGGGTGGAGGCGAACATCTGGTCCAGCGGCGCTGCCGACTGCGCATAGTGGCCCGCGAGCTTCTGGATCAGGTCGATCTCGGCCTGGAGCTGGTCGGGCCGCGTGGCCAGGGTCACGTCGCGCAGCGCGATGGCGCGGTCGTGCACGCTGCCGCGGAAATTGATGGCATAGCGCTGCTTGGCGCTGTTGAAGTCCCCGATGGTGGCCAGGCTGGCGTTGATGTTGGACACCCGGTTCACGCCGATGACCGTCAGGCCGAGCATCAGCAGGATGAGCAGGGAAAATCCCAGCGCCAGTCGGTGGGCGATCTTGATGTTCGAAAGCTTCATGGTTTCACCTCGGTTTCAGGAGTGGTGTGGATTGGTTTTGTTTGTTTCCTTTTGTAATTTTTGACAGTTGCGTGACAAATTTCAATCGCCAAAAGCGGGGTGTTGGATCGCCGTCCTTTTTGAGAATTGTTGAGGATTGGGCCGCGCCGATTCGGTAGGCGTGAGTGGCGGATTCGCAGCCAGCCGGTGCTTGCAAAGGGTTGCACAGCACTGGCTTGGGGACGGCCTTGTCCTACCGGGTGCGGGAAGGCCCACTCTTAGAATGCGGCCGGCCATGCTCTATGGCGTAACGCGAATGGATAGTTGTTTTGAATGTTGAAATCACGCCGGCCGTGGCGTTGGAAACGATGGTGGTGCTGCGGCCTTCCGGGCAGTTGGCGGCCGGCGAGTCGAGGGCCAGGGCCTGGAGTGCATGGGAGGCCTTCGCGGACTCTGGCGTGGAGCCCCTGGGGTTCTACCTGGACGGCTGGGAGGGCGATGCCCCCGCCGCGCTGGCGGCCCAATTGCGCGCCAGCGTCTGGTGGGACCGCCCGCTGTTCGTGGCGCCCGGCGATGCGGCTCCGCCCTGGCTGGCCGATGGCGCCGCGCCGTATGCTGCCGCCCTGGCCGCCAGCGAGCTGTGCCTGGCCGTGCGGCGCAGCCTGCCGCTCGATCCCGCGGCCCTGCATTTCGACGAGCGGGTGCTGTATTTCCTGTGCCTGCGCGACGGCGCCCAGCTGCAGCCGCAATGCGACCGTGCCAGCCTGGCGCTGTACCGCTACCCGATGGTCGAGGCGCTGGCCCGGCCCGGCGACGATGCCGACGCGTGCCTGGCCGGGCTCACGCGGCGCCGGCTGCTGGAGCCGGCCGAGCTGGTGGACCGCACACGGCACTGCCGCACCTGCGGCAGCGCGCACATCCACTACCTGGACGTGTGCCCGCACTGCACCAGCATCCACATCCGCAAGTCGCCCTCGCTGCATTGCTTCGCCTGCGGCCACGTGGCGCCCGAGGCCGACTTCCATGCCGATGGCGCGCTCTCGTGCCCCAAGTGCAACGCCATGCTGCGGCACATCGGCGTGGACTACGACCGGCCGCTCACGCAGTACGCCTGCGGCAGCTGCCACCACGTGTTCGTGGAGACCCAGGTGGTGGCCCGCTGCCTGGACTGCCGCACCACGGCCGAGCCCAGCACGCTGGACGTGCGCGAGATCTCGTCGCTGCGCCTGAGCCCGCAGGGCCGTGCCGCGCTGCGCGCCGGGCAGATCCAGGAATCGTTCGCCGCGCTCGACTCCGCGCACTACGTGCCGCCCGCCGATTTCCGCCGCATGCTCGACTGGGCGCTGGCCACGCATGCGCGCCACGGCGAGATGCGTTTCGCGCTGATGCTGGTGGAGTTCCAGAACGCGGCCGAGGTGATCGAACGCGAAGGCGCCTCGCGCGTGTTCCTGATGCTCGACGAGTTCGCGCGGCGCCTGCACGAACTGCTGCGCACCTCGGACATCACCACGCGCACGCAGGAGGAATGCCTGTGGCTCTTCCTGCCGTTCTCCTCGCCCGAGGGGCTGGCCGCGCGCCTGCAGGCGTCGCTCCAGGGCGCGGGCGGCGGCGCGGCCGCGAT
>NZ_BAAJYR010000160.1:0-7889 GCF_057546605.1 Acidovorax sp. KPB24-03
GCCGCTGCCGGCCGCCGCGCGGGCCGCGGCGCTGGAGCTGCTGCCGTTCGCCGTGGCAGCAACCCGCTGGACATGACGGCGCAGGTGACCGCCGTGCCGCAGGGCGTGCCGCGCACTGTGGCACTGATGCTGGACCAGGCCGGCTACGGCACCGTGTTCGCCTATCTGGCGCATGTGGGCCTGTCGCCACAGCGCTTCGCAGCCACGCAGGCCGAGCTGATCGCGCTCAAGCAGCGCCATCCGCACCGGCTGCTGGTGCTCGTCATGCTCTCGCGTCCCGAGGTGAATGCGGCGCTGGAACAGCACGGCATCGCCGTGTTCGAAGACCCGTCGCGCGCCGTGCAGGCCGTGGCGGCGCTGGCCCACGTGCACAAGCGCCGGAGTACCCTGCACCTGCCGCCCCCGCCGACCGGGCCTTCCGCACCACTGGGGAACGTGGCCACCGAAGACGGCGCCAAGCGTGCGCTGGCGGCCGCGGGCCTGCCCGTGCTGCCCGAGCGGATCTGCCGCAGCGCCACGGAGGCTGCCGAGGCGGCCTCCGCCATGGGCTACCCCGTGGTGGCCAAGATCGTCTCGCCCGACATCGTGCACAAGACCGAAGTGGGCGGCGTGCTGCTGAACCTGCCAGACGCGCAGGCGGTGGCCGAAGGCTTTGCCGCGCTGATGCAGCGCGCGCAATCGGCCCGGCCCGATGCCCGGCTCGATGGCGTGTTGGTGGCGCCCATGCTCAAGGGGGGCGTGGAACTGATCGCCGGCATCCACCGGGACCCGACCTTCGGACCCATGGTGATGTTTGGCTCGGGCGGCACGGCCGTGGAGCTGTTCAAGGACGTGGCCTTCGCGTCGGCACCGCTCACGCCGCAGCGGGCCCGGGCGCTGATGGAGCGCGTGCGCTCCACACAGTTGCTGCGCGGCTGGCGCGGCGGCCCGCAGTACGACGAACAGGCCCTGGCCGACGCGCTGTGCAGGCTGTCGGAGTTCGCCTTCTCGCATGCTGACCAGATCGAGAGCATCGACATCAACCCGCTGGTGGTGCGCGTGCAGGGCGCCGCCTGCCTGGATGCCGTGATCGCCGTGCGCGCTCCCGCGCCAGGGGACTCCCATGGCACCCATTGAAGCGCGCCTGACGGCGCTGGAGGCCGGGTGGCAAGCCCTGGCCGACAAGGATGCCATCCGCGAATGCCTGTACCGCTACAGCCGGGGCATCGACCGCTGCGATGCGGAGGCCCTGCGCAGCGCCTACTGGCCCGACGCTACCGACCGCCACGGCCCCTACCAGGGCAGTGCGGAGGGATTCATCGACTGGGCCCTGGACAAGCTGCCGGGGGGCGGCCGTATGGTGCACCTGCTGGGCAATATCGCGATCGAACTGCGGGGCGAGCAGGCCGCGGCCGAAAGCTACTTCCAGGCCTTTCAGACGGGTACCGGCGCCCAGGGGGAGGCCGCCGAGACCTTTCTGTGCGGCCGCTACATCGACCGCTTCGAGCGCCGCGCGGGCCAATGGCGCGTGGCGGCCCGCACCGTGGTCTACGACTGGATCCGCGAGGCGCCCGCCGCCCCAGGCACCGATGCGCAGCGCTTCGGCGTGCGCATGCCTGTGGGCGCACACAAGCCGGCGGACGCGTGGTATGCACTGCTGTCTGGATTACCCGATGGATAATTTCGACGCCTGATTTTCGTTGGGCTTCAATAATGGCCTGGATGAATAATCCGGGCCATTGGCGCTGGATTTTTTGGATTTCCGGATGGGTTTATTTGATGGTCGGTGAATACCCCTAATCGATCGGTGCATACCCTGCAATTGCTATGTAGGTCATTGAAATCAATAGGATTTTTTTCTTACCATTTTTTTAACCGGTCGACAGGTAATTAATGGTTTTGCTGTGGGTGGCCGGTCATGTGCCAACCCTGGCGGGTGGCGATTCATATTGCTGCGTGAGGAGACATTCGATGTCGGAAATATTCAACAAAACAGCCGGCCGCATTTGCCGGGGCATCCAAAGCACGCCATCACGCGTGCTAGTGGGCGCCATGGCCGCCTGGGCCTGTGGCCAAGCGCCGGCGTGGGCGCAACAGGCGCAGAAAGAAGAACTGCGCCAGATCACCACGCCCGCGGGCGGCATGGCCGCCGCCGCATCCAGCGTGACCCTTTATGGACTGATCGACACCAGCATCGCCTATGCCTCCGGCGCAGGCGGGCGCATCACCAAGCTGGACAGCGGGCACATGAATGGATCGCGGTTCGGTTTCCGGGGCTCCGAAGACCTGGGCGGCGGGCTGCGTGCCAATTTCTGGCTGGAAGCGGGCATCAACTCCGACACGGGTGGCTCGGGGCAGAACCAGGGCGCAGGTGCCAAGTTCTTCGGCCGGGGTTCCCTGGTTAGCCTCACGGGCGACTTCGGCGAGGTGCGGCTGGGCCGCACGGTGACCACGATCAGCTCCGAGGCGCAGGCCGTGGGCGATGCCTTCGGTTTGGGGGGCGCCGGCAACCTGCAGGGCATCCAGCCGGCCACAGGCCGCGCGAACAACACGGTCTGGTACCAGTCGCCGTCGTTGTCCGGATTCATCGGCAAGTTCTCGTACTCCTTCGGCGAGCGCACCAGTGCCACGGGCGGCACCCAGGCCGCCAACCAGGCCGCCGTCGCGTTGTTCTATTCCGGCCAGGCGCTCAGCGGCGCGGTGGCGTACACCACCTTGCGCCATCCCACGGACCTGAGCACGGTGCGCTGGCTCAACTCCAGCCTGGCCTACAACTTCGGCGGCTTCAAGCTGTTCGGCTCGTTCGCGACATTCAAGAACCCCGGCGCCGACCTCAGCCCGGCCGTGCATGCGGCACTCGATGGCAATGTGCAGTTGGCGGGCATTCCGACCGTGGGCTACTACGCCGGGCAGGACGACCGCAGCGCCTCTCTGGGTGTGGCGGTACCGTTCGGGTCCAGCACGGTGCTCGCGCAGGTCGTCAAGGTGGATGACCGCGGCCCGCTGAACCGCGATGCCACGCAGTTCGGTGTGGCTTACCTCTATGCCCTGTCCAAGCGCACCACGCTGTATGCGGACTACGGCAAGGTGAAGAACCGCAACGGCGCAGGCTACGCGCTGACGGGCGCGACGTCGCAGGCCGGCCTCGGCGACAGCGGCAACAGCGATGCCGTGCACGTGGGCGTACGCCACGCTTTCTGAGCCTGCGGCCGCGGGCAGGCCCACCTGGTGGGGACGGGGCCTGACATGATGGCACGCGGAGCAGCAGGAGTCCAAGGGCAACGGCCGCGTTGCAGCGCGGGTCGGCTGCCGGGTACCCAGCTCTGGAAGGCCCGGTTTGCAGGCTCGACGGGCCTGCGCACCGGGCTCGCAGGCGTTTCAGCCGGCGGCGGGCCGGCCCCAGCCGCCCATGGGCAGCGAGCCCATGAGCGTGTGCGCCAGGCCACCGTCCACCAGCAATTCGGCGCCATGCACGTAGGCCGCGTCGGGGCCCAGCAGGAAGGCGGCCACGCTCGCCATGTCATCGGCTTCGGCCAGCCGGCGCAGGGGCACGCGCGCTTCGCGCAGCGTGCGGGCCTCGGGATCGGTATAGGCTGCCGCCGTGCCCGGCGTGAGCGTCAGCCCGGGCGAGAGCGCGTTCACGCGGATGCCCTCGGGGCCCCACTCGGCGGCCATCTGGCGCATCAGCATGAGCGCGGCGGCTTTGCTGGCGCTGTAGGCGCCCAGCGGCGGCGTGGCATGGCTGCCCGAGATCGAGGTGATGAACAGTACGGTGCCGCGCGTGGTTTTCAGCGCCGGGTAGGCGGCCTGGGCCAGCAACAGCGGCGCGCGTGTGTTGACGGCGAAGACGCGGTCCCACATGGCCGGGTCGTACGTGGCCAGCGGGCCCGGTGCCGCGAAACCCGCGTTGCTGACCACGGCGTCCAGGCCCCCGAAGGCGTTCACGGCCTGCGCGCACAGGCGGGCCGGAAAGGCCGCGTCGGCCAGGTCGCCGCCCAGCACGAGCGCGGTGCCGCCGAGTTGCCGGATCTCGGCCGCCAGGGGCTCCAACTCGGCCAGATGTTGGTCTGCCAGCGCGATGCGGGCGCCGCCGTGGGGCGCCGTGTCCCGCGCCAGACGCAGTGCGATGGCGCGGCCGATGCCCCGCGCGGCTCCGGTGATGACGCAGCGGTTCATGCGGCCTCTGCTGGCGTGGTAACGCCGGGCTGGCCGATGGAAGGGAAAGGAAGGTGTGCCATGGGGTTCAAGGGTTGGAATGAAGGCTTGCGGGAAGGAAAGCGGTCCGCCGCGCGGGCCCGTGCCTGTGTCGCGCGCAGGGCTGCCGGCGGTGGCGGGGGCCCGCACAATGGGCCGGCCATGCCATGCACCCGCCGCGTTGTCTCTGGAGCTTTCCCATGCCCGCCAGTACGGTGAAGTCCGCCACCCGGGTGCTGCAGGTGCTGGAATACTTCGCGCAGGTGCGCACGCCCCTGCCGCTCAAGCGCATCAGCGAGGCGCTGGGCTACCCCCAGTCGAGCACCACGGTGCTGCTCAAGAACCTCATCGCCATGGGCTACCTGCGCTATGACCGCACCGAGCGCCTGTACTTCCCCACGCCGCGCGTCACTTCGCTGGGCGACTGGATCTCGCAGGCGCTGTTCGGGCAGGGCCGCATCTTCGAACTGATGCACGACCTGCACGGCGCCACGGGCGAGACGGTGTCCATCGCCATGCTCAACGACATCTATGTGCAGTACATCCGCGTCATCCAGTCCACGCATGCCATCCGCTTTCACACCGACGAGGGCAGCCTGCGCCCGCTGACCCGCTCGGCGGTGGGCTGGCTGCTGCTCACCGACCGCACCGATGCAGAGGTGGAAAAGCTCGTGCACCGCGCCAACATTGCCGTGCAAGGGCGCGAAGACCGGGTGCCGTTGGAGACCATCGCCCCCGAGGTGGCCGGCGCCCGGCTGCGCAAGGCGCTCTACCTGGAGAACCTGCCGCTGCTGGGTGGCGCCACCATCGGCGTGGTGCTGCCCTGGCGTGTGCAGGGCCGCCTCGTGGTGCTGGGCATGGGCGGCACCATCGAGCGCATGCGGCCCCACCGGGCGCGCTACACCGCGCTCATGCGGCGGCTGGCCCTGCAGCTGGAGCAACCGCAGCCCGGGCCGGGCCGCGCATAGCGCACGCATTGGGCGGGGCGGCGCGGACGGTCAGCCCGCCACCGCTGCTTCGGCCGGGGCTTCCTGGCCTGTGTGCGGCACCGGCCGCGTCAGGGTTGGGCGCTGGAAGGTGAAGTTGCGGTAGCCGTCCTGCGCGGCGGCCGCGCAGTGCTCGCGGTACTTGGCGAAGCCTCCGGTGAACAGCGTGAGGCCCTGCGGCTTGTCCTTCACGTTGGCGCCCACGTACCAGGTCTTGGCCTTGAGCAGCAGCGAGCGCTGCGACAGCGTGTAGACCAGGTCCATCCAGCCCTGCTCGGCCTGGGCCGTGGGCTCGATGGTGGCCAGGCCATGGCCCTGCATGTGCTGCATGGCGGCGGCGATCCAGTCCACGTCGTTTTCGCTGATGCGGATGATGTTGGCCAGCGCGGCGGGGCCGTTGGGGCCGGTGGTCATGAAAAGGTTGGGGAAGCCCTCCATCATCAGGCCCAGGTAGGAACGCGCGCCGTCCTGCCACTTGCCGTTGACGGTGCGGCCGTCGCGGCCGACCACGTCGAAGGCCAGCATTGCGCCAGTCAGGCCGTCGTAGCCGGTGGCCAGGATGAGCATGTCCAGCTCGACCTCGCCGGACTGCGTGCGAACGCCCTTCTCGGTGATCTCCACGATCGGATCGTGCAGCAGGTCCACCAGGTGCACGTTGGGGCGGTTGTAGGTCTCGTAGTAGCTGGAGTCCAGGCAGGGACGGCGGGCGAAGATGGGGTAGCCGCGCGGCTTGAGCTGCTCGGCCGTCACCGGGTCCTTCACGACCTCCCCGATCTTGCCGCGCACGAATTGCGCTACATGCTCGTTGGCTTCGGCGTTGGTCATCAGGTCGCAGAAAGTGCCGAGCATGGCCAGGCCGCCGCTCTTCCAGGCATCTTCCAGCAGTTGCTGGCGCTGGCGGGGCGTCACGCTGAAAAACGCGCGGGTGGATTGCGGGCGCACGCCGCCCACGGCACTGTTGCGCGCGGACTCACGGATGCCGGCGTAGTGGCGCTTGACCTCGGCCATGTACTCGGGCGTGAGGTCTTCGTTGCGCATGGGCATGGTGAAGCTGGGCGTGCGCTGAAAGACGAACAGCTCGCCGGCCTCCTTGCCCACCTCCTGCACGATCTGGATGCCGGTGGAGCCGGTGCCGATCACGCCCACGCGCAGGCCTTCGAAGCGCACGGGCTCGTGCGGCCACCTGGCCGCGCGCAGCAGGCGGCCCTTGAAGCGCTCCAGGCCGGGGATCTCGGGGTCCTTGGGGATGGAGAGCGGGCCAGTGGCCATGATGCAGTAAGTAGCCTCGTAGACGGCCCCGCGGTCGGTCTTCACCGTCCACAGCTGGCGCTCCTCGCTCCACACGGCGCTGGTCACGCGCGTGTTGAACTGGATGTGCCGGCGCAGGTCGAGCCGATCGGCCACGAAGTTGATGTAGCGCAGCAGCTCGGGCTGGGCCGCGAACTGCTCCGACCAGGTCCACTCCTGCTCGATCTCGGGCGAGAAGGAGAAGCTGTAGTCGATGCTGGGCAGGTCCACGCGCGCGCCGGGGTAGCGGTTCCAGTACCACACGCCGCCCACGTCGCCGCCGGCCTCGAAGCCCTGGATCTTCAGGCCCATTTCCCGAAACTTGTACACGGCGTACATGCCGCCAAAGCCCGCGCCGACGATGGCGACGTCGATGCGCTGGGGCGGGGTGGGAGCGTTGGCGTTCCCGTGCAGGGTTTGCGTTGTCATGTTGTCTCCTCTGGGGGGCGGCATGGTCCGTGCCGCGGATGGTTTCAGATGGGGTCAGGTCGCCACCGGCGCTGCGCTGGCGCTTGCGGCGTGCGGTCTGTCCTGCGGGAAATGATGCGTTCGCGCCGTGCGCGGATCAAGCAAATGCACGGGTGGGGCCTGCAACATCACATCCATGATTTCCGGGTGCCCGCGCGGCCCGTGCACGCCTGCCTCAGACGGCCAGCGTGCCGCCGTCCACCGGCAGCGTCACGCCATTGACGAAGCTCGCCATGTCCGAGGCCAGGAACACCGCCGGCCCCGCCAGCTCGTGCGGCTGGCCCAGTCGGCCGGCGGGAATGCGCTGCATGAAGCGCGCGAGCCGCTCGGGGTTGGCGCGCGTGGCCTCGGTCATCGGTGTGTCGATCACGCCCGGCGCCAGCGCGTTGACACGGATGCCATCGGGCGCGAGGTCGAGCGCCAGGGTCTGCGTGAACATCTTCACCGCCGCCTTCGAGGGCGAGTAGCCCAGCGCACCGCCCTGCGCGATGAATGCCGCGCCCGAGGCCACATTGATGATGCTGCCGCGCGTGCGCCGCAGCGCGGGCAGCCAGGCGTGCACCGTGTGGAACACGCCGAAGAGGTTCACGTCCATCGTGCGGCGCAGGTTCTCGGCGGCGCGCGGGCTGTCGATGCCTTCGCGGATGATCACCCCCGCGTTGTTGACGAGCGTGTCCACATCGCCGACCGACTGCGCCACCTGCGTGGCGAGGTCATGGCAGGCCTGGGCGTTGGACACGTCGAGCGCCCAGGCCCAGCCCTCGGTGCCGGCAGCGCGCACATCGCGCAGCGTGTCTGCACAGCGATCGGCCTGCAGGTCGGTCACGATGACGCGCGCGCCGGCCTGGGCGAAGGCCACGGCCACCGCGCGGCCGATGCCGCTGGCCGCGCCCGTGACAAGGGCCAGGCGGCCGGCCAGCAGCCCGGGGGTGGCCGGCCAGGTGGGGGGAAGTGGCATGGGCTGGCATGGGGTCT
>NZ_BAAJYR010000161.1:0-7837 GCF_057546605.1 Acidovorax sp. KPB24-03
ATCCCGATCACCACGCCCGCGCACGGCACGGCCTACGACATCGCCGGCCAGGGCCGCGCCAGCGCCGAGGCGACCTGGCAGGCCTTCCAGATCGCCTGCCGCATGGGCAGCGCGCAGCGCGCCAAGGCGCTGGCCGCCGCCTGATCCCACTCCCTCCGTTCAGAGACTCCACCATGAAAATCCAATCCGTCCGCGCCCGTGTATTCCAGTGGAAGGGCCAGACCGTGCCGCCGCAGGGCCACTTCTGCTCCAACGCCATGGACCTGCTGTATTCGCCGGCCGAGAGCATGAGCACCTTCCGTTTCCATTCGTGGACGGTGGTCGAGATCGAGACCGACGACGGGATCGTGGGCCTCGGCAACGTGGCGCTGGCGCCGAAGATCGCCAAGGCCATCATCGACGAGTACCTCGCGCCCCTGGTCATCGGCCACGACCCGTGGGACTACGAGTACCTGTGGCAGCGCATGTACCGCAGCACGCACGCCTGGGGCCGCAAGGGCGTGGCCATGGCCGCCATCTCGGCGGTGGACCTGGCGATCTGGGACATCCTGGGCAAGAGCGTGGACAAGCCCGTGTTCAAGCTGCTGGGCGGTCGCACCAAGGAGAAGATCCCCTGCTACTACAGCAAGCTCTACCGCACCGACCTGAAGGCGATGCAGGACGAGGCGCAAACCTTCCTCGACCAGGGCTTCAAGGCCTTCAAGATGCGTTTCGGCTACGGCCCCGCGCACCTGCAGCACGGCGTGCAGGAGAACCTGAAGTCGGTCGAAGCCATCCGCGAAGTCATCGGCTACGACACCGACCTGATGCTCGAGTGCTACATGGGCTGGAACCTGGAATACGCCAAGCGCATGCTGCCCAAGCTCGCGAAGTTCGAGCCGCGCTGGCTGGAGGAACCCGTGATCGCCGACGACATCGACGGCTATGCCGAACTGAACGCGATGAACATCATCCCCATTTCGGGCGGCGAGCACGAGTTCGGCCTGTACGGCTTCAAGCAGCTGCTGGACAAAAAAGCCGTGAGCGTGGTGCAGTACGACACCAACCGGGTGGGCGGCATCACCGCCGCGCACAAGATCAACGCGCTGTGCGAGGCGCATTCCGTGCCGGTGATTCCGCACGCGGGCCAGATGCACAACTACCACCTGACGATGAGCACGCTGGCCTCGCCCATGGCGGAGTACTTTCCCATCTTCGACGTGGAGGTGGGCAACGAGCTGTTCTGGTACCTCTTCGACGGCGAGCCCGTCGCGGAGAACGGCTTCCTGCAGCTCCAGGACGACGTGCCGGGCCTGGGCCTTTCGCTCAAGACCGAGTACCTCGACCAGTTCGACATCGTGGAATAGACGCGAAGGACACGCCATGCCCGGCCTCTCCAACCCCCGCTACCGCGGCATCTTCCCCGTCGCGCCCACCCCGTTCCACGAAGACGGCACGCTGGACCTGGCCAGCCAGAGGCGCTGCCTGGACTTCATGATCGACTCGGGCGTGGACGGCCTGTGCATCCTGGCCAACTTCTCCGAGCAGTTCCTGCTGTCGGACGACGAACGCGAGGTGCTGACGCGCACCGCGCTGGAACACGTGGCCGGCCGCGTTCCGGTGATCGTCACCACCACGCACACCAGCACCGCCGTCTGCGCCGCGCGCAGCCGGCGCGCGCAGGACATGGGCGCGGCGATGGTCATGGTCATGCCGCCCTACCACGGCGCCACCTTCCGCTTCGGCGAGGCGCCGGTGCGCGCTTTCTACCAGGGCGTGTCGGACGCCATCGGCATTCCCATCATGGTCCAGGACGCACCGGCGGCCGGCACGCCGCTGTCGCCCGCCTTCCTGGCCGACATGGCGACGACGATCGAGCAGGTGTGCTACTTCAAGATGGAGACGGCCGGCGCCGCCACGAAGCTGCGCGAGCTGATCGCCCTGGGCGGCGAGGCCATCGAAGGCCCGTGGGACGGCGAGGAAGCCATCACCCTGCTGGCCGACCTGGAGGCCGGCGCCACCGGCGCCATGACCGGCGCGGGCTTTGCCGACGGCATCCGCCCCATCCTCCGGGCGCACCGCCAGGGCGATGCGGACGCGGCCTTCGCCCACTACCAGCGCTGGCTGCCGCTCATCAACCACGAGAACCGCCAGGCGGGCTTCCTGGCCGCCAAGGCGCTCATGAAGGAAGGCGGCGTGATCGCCTGCGAGGCGCCGCGCGCGCCCTGGCCGCCGATGCACCCCGAGGTGCGCCGCCAGCTCATCGGCATCGCGCGGCGGCTCGATCCGCTGGTGCTGCGCTGGGGGCGCTGAAGCGCGCGAAAAAAAAGCGGCGATGCGCCCGCCGCGCGACCGCCAGGGCGCTGTTCGATCCACACCAAGGGAGACCACCACCATGCAACGTCGGGAGCTTCTGAAGACCGCCGGCCTTTCGCTGGCCGCATCCACCCTGGGGCCGGCCACGGTCCTCGCCCAGGCCCCGGCGGGGCGCGCGCCGCGCGAGGTGCTGCTGCTGATCGAGAAATCGAGCCACTGCATCAGCCACTACGACATCGCCAGCGGCGAGCGGCTGCACACCATCGCCCTGCCCCCGTTCCCGCACGAATTCGTGGTGGACGCGGCGCAGCGGTACGCCTACGTGGGCCACTACGGCGTGGAGACCTCGGGGCACCCGGGCCCGGGCGGCACCAGCGTGCTGCAGATCGACCTGGCCACGCGCACGCTGGCGCGCACCATCGACCTGGCGCCGTTCAACCGCCTGCACGGCATCCAGATGGACCAGTCGGGCCGCCTCTACGTGCTGAGCGAGGACCGCGCGCAGCTGGCCGTGCTGGACCGGCCCGAGACCGACACCGCCGTGCGGCGCGCGGTGCCGGTGGGCGGCATCAAGAGCCACCTGTTCGCGCTCACCCGGGACGGCCAGACGGCCTACGCGATGAACCTGCTCACGCACTCGGTGACGCAGTTCAAGCCGCATGACGCCGCGTTCGCGCCCGTGGCCTGCGTGCCCGGCGACAAGCCCGAGGGCAATGCGCTCAGCGCGGACGAGCGCACGCTGTACGTCACCTGCCGCTGGAGCAACACGCTGTGCGCCATCGACACGGCCACCATGAAGGTCGTGCGCAGCGCGCCCGCGCGCAACGACCCCACGCGCATCTACCGCTGCCGCGACGGCCGGCTGCTGGTGTCCCACTATGGCGACCGCAGCCTGTCCATCGTGGACCCGGCGACGCTCGCCGAGCAGGCCCACATTCCCATGGACGCACGCCCCATCGCGGTCAGCCTGCATCCCACCCGGCCCTGGGCCTTCGTGAGCCAGGACAACGACCGGGTCGGGATCTTCCACCTGGAATCGCGCCGGTTCGAGCGATCCATCGCCACGCAGCGCGAACCGGACGTGTCGTACATGCTGCAGGGCTGAGCGCGGCGGGGGTGGCGGGCGGGCTGCGGCATCTTCGCCACACCCGCTCGGGCAGGGTGTAACGCCGGGGCGGCGGCGTGGATGGCGGCTTTTACAATGTCCTGTTGCCATTGCGCACAGAGCGTTACCAATGCGCCGCGCCTCCCCATCACGCCATCCCACCAAAGGTTCCTTTTGCGCCCGCCCCTCGATTCGTCCCTGCCCATCCCGGGCCCGTCCTCGGAACCGCCCCTGGTGGTGGACCTGGACGGCACGCTCATCCTGACGGACATGCTGCACGAATCGTCGCTGCAGCTGCTGCGGGACGGGCCGTGGCGCGCGCTGGCCCTGCCCGTGTGGCTGGCGCGGGGCAAGGCGGCGCTCAAGCAGGAGATCGGGCAGCGGGTGCAGATGGACGTGGCCACGCTGCCCTACAACGTGCCGTTCGTGCAGTGGCTGCGCAACCAGCACGCGGCCGGGCGGCGCACCGTGCTGTGCACGGCCTCCGACCGCTCGGTGGCGCAGGCCATCGCCGCCCACCTGGGGTGCTTCGACCAGGTGATGGCCAGCGATGGCGCCACCAACCTCGCCGGGCGGGCCAAGGCCGCCGCGCTGGTGCAGGCCTTTGGCGAGCGCGGCTTCGACTACGCCGGCAACTCGCAGGCGGACGTGCCGGTGTGGCAGGCCGCGCGCTCGGCCATCGTGGTCAATGCCTCGGGCGCCGTCACCCGGCGGGCCGAGGCGCACGGCAACGTGGCCGAACGCTTTCCCCGCGAGCCCGCGGGCCTCAAGCCCTGGCGCAAGGCCCTGCGGCTGCACCAGTGGCTCAAGAACCTGCTGCTGTTCGTGCCGCTGGTGGCCGCCCACCGCGTGGCCGACGGCGAGGCCTGGGGCCTCCTGCTGGTGGCCTTCCTGGCCTTCAGCCTGTGCGCCTCGTCGGTCTACGTGGCCAACGACCTGCTCGATCTGGAGAGCGACCGCCGGCACCCGCGCAAGCGCCTGCGGCCCTTCGCCTCGGGAGCGCTGGCCGCCTGGCAGGGCGTGGCCCTGGTCCCGGTGCTCACGGCGGCGAGCTTCGCGCTGGCCTGGCAGGTAGGCCAGGGGTTCTTCGGCTGGCTGCTAGGGTACTTCGCCATCACCTGGGCGTATTCGCTGGCGCTCAAGCGCTGGGTGCTGGTCGATTGCATCGCGCTGGCGGTGCTCTACACGCTGCGCATCGTGGCGGGCGCCTACGCCATCACGCAGCCGCTGTCGTTCTGGCTGCTGGCGTTCTCGGGCTTTCTCTTCCTGTCGCTGGCCTTCGTCAAGCGCTATGCCGAGCTGATGGTGCAGCAGGCCGCGGGCAAGACGCAGGCGCACGGGCGCGGCTACCTCACCTCGGACGCACCCATCGTGCAGAACCTGGGCATCGCCGCCGGCTACACGGCCGTGGTGGTGCTGGCGCTGTACCTCAACAGCGAATCGGTGCTGCTGATGTACCGCGCGCCGGAGATGATCTGGGCCGCCGTGCCCGTGATGGTGTTCTGGGTGAGCTGGATGTGGCTGCGCGCGGTGCGCGGGCAGATGCATGACGACCCGCTGGTCTTCGCCTTCAAGGACCGCGCCAGCCTGGCCGCGGGCGCGCTGTTCAGCCTGGCGATGGTCGCCGCCGCCCTGGGACTGCCGTGGTAGCCGTGCGCTCCTGGGGCCGCCTGAGCGCCGACGACCACGATCTGCGCATCCTGGCCGAACGGCCGCTGGCGCACCTGCCGCGCGAGCCCGGCCAGCACGGGCTGGCGTTCGGCATGGGCCGCAGCTACGGCGACGTGTGCCTGAACCCCGGCGGCGCGCTGTGGTCGCTGCGCGGGCTGGACCGCTTCATCGCCTGGGACGAAGCCACCGGCGACCTGACCTGCGAGGCCGGCATGCTGCTGCGCGACATCCAGCGCACCTTCGTGCCGCGCGGCTGGATGCTGCCCGTGACCCCGGGCACCCAATTGGCCACCGTGGGCGGCGCCATCGCCAACGACGTGCACGGCAAGAACCACCATGTGCAGGGCTCCTTCGGCGACCACGTGCAGGAACTGCGGCTGCTGCGCACCGACGGGCTGTCGATCCGCTGCGGCCCCCAGTTGCACCCCGACTGGTTCGCCGCCACGGTGGGCGGCCTGGGCCTGACCGGCGTGGTCACCCAGGCCACGCTGCGGCTGCGGCGGGTGCCCGGCGCGTGGCTGGACACCGAGACCCTGCCCTACGGCTCGCTGGGCGAGTTCTTCGCCCTGGCCGATGCCTCCGAGGCGGGCTGGGAACACACCGTCTCGTGGATCGATTGCCTCTCGGGCGCCCGGGCCGGCGGCACGCGCGGCATCTTCCTGCGCGCCAATGCCGCCGCGCCCGAATCCCAGCACGGCCCCGCCCCGAAGGACCGCCAGCGCACCGTGCCGTTCGCGCCGCCCGTCTCGCTGGTCAACCGCCTGAGCCTGCGCCCTTTCAACGCGGCGTACTACCACCTGAACCGCCGCCGCGCCGGCCGCGCGCTGCAGCACTACGAACCGTTCTCCTACCCGCTGGACAACCTGCAGGAATGGAACCGCATCTACGGCCGACGGGGCTTCTACCAGTACCAGTGCGTGGTGCCCCGCCCGCACGGCCCCGATGCCGTGGGCGCCCTGCTGCGCGAGATCACCGCGTCGGGCCAGGGCAGCTTCCTGGGCGTGCTCAAGACCTTCGGCGACCGCGAATCGGTGGGCCTGCTGAGCTTTCCGCAGCCGGGCGTCACGCTGGCGCTCGACTTTCCCAACCTCGGCGAGCGCACGCTGCGGCTGTTCGACCGGCTCGATGCCGTCGTGGCCGAGGCCGGCGGGCGCCTGTACCCCGCCAAGGACGCGCGCATGCCGCGCGCCCTGTTCGAGGCCGGCTACCCGAAGCTCGCCCAATTCCTTCCGTACCGCGACCCGAACATCCGGTCCGCGATGTCGCGGCGCCTGATGGGCGACTGACCTGCGGCTTTTTCTCCAAGACCACACAAGAACGAACGAAATCACCGCCAACATGCAAAACAACCACAACGACAGCGGCGCACCGCAGACCCTCGTGATCGTCGGCGCCACGTCGCTGATCGCGCAGCACTGCGCGCGCCAATGGCTGCAGGCCGGCGGCATCGGCCGCGTGGTGCTCGTGGGGCGCGACGCGGTCCGGCTGCAGGGCGTGGCCGATGATCTGCAGGTGCGCCAGCCCCAGGCCCGCATCGACGTGATGGCCGGCGACGTGACGCAGGCGGCCTCCATCGCCGCGCTGGTGCAGCACCTGGTGGCGCAGGGTGTGCCGGACACCGTGCTCATCGCCCATGGCAGCCTGCCCGACCAGGCCCGGTGCCAGGGCGACCTGGCCAGCGCCGAGCAGGCCATGGCCGTCAACGGCCTGTCGCCCGCGCTGTGCGCGGAGGCGTTCGCCGGCGCGATGCAGGTGGCGGGGCGGGGCACGATCGGCATCATCGGTTCGGTGGCCGGCGACCGCGGCCGCAAATCCAACTACGTGTACGGCGCCGCCAAGGGCCTGGTGGAGCGCTATGCCGAAGGCCTGCAGCACCGCCTGGCGGGCTCGGGCGTGAAGGTGGTGCTCATCAAGCCGGGCCCCACCGACACGCCGATGACGGCGCACCTCAAGGCGCGCGGCGCCAAGCTCGCCAGCGTGGAGCAGGTGGCCCAGGCCGTGGTGCGCGGCATGGCCCGCGGCACGCCCGTGGTGTACGCCCCGGCGAAATGGGCGCTCATCATGGCCGTGATCCGCAACCTGCCGCGCGTGGTCTTCCACAAGATGGACATCTGAGCCATGCCGTGGACCCCTGAACGCCGCCGCCTCTGGGCGGCGGTGGCCCTTGCGGGCTATGCCACGCTCTTTGCCCTGGCGACGGCCGTGGCAGCCTGGCGCACCTTCACGTCCGTGCCGATCTGGGACATGTGGGGCGCACTGGAGTTCTATGCCGATGTGCGCGATGGCGCCGGCTGGCAGGCCTGGTGGCGGCTCTTCAACGAGCACCGCCTCGTGCTGTCCAAGGCCCTGTTCTGGATGGAATACCGCTGGTTCGGCGGCACCCAGGCCTTCCTGATCGCGGTCAACTACCTGCTGGTGGCGGGCAGCATCGCCACCTTCTGGGCCTTCCTGAAGGCGCGCCTGGGGCCGATGACCCGCACGGCGTCGGTGGCGGCGCTGGCGCTGCTGTCCGTCTGGCTGCTGTCGTGGGTGCAGCAGGAAAACCTCACCTGGGCATTCCAGAGCCAGTTCTTCCTGGCCCAGTGGCTGCCGCTGGCCGGGCTGTACTGCCTGTACCGCGCCACGCAGGCGCCGCGGGACGTGGGCTGGTTCGCCGGCGGCTGCGCCCTGGGCGTGCTGAGCATCGGCACCATGGCCAACGGCATCATGGCGCTGCCCATGATGGCGCTCTACGCCGCCGTGGCGCGCATGGGCTGGCGCCGCGTG
>NZ_BAAJYR010000162.1:0-7831 GCF_057546605.1 Acidovorax sp. KPB24-03
CTTCATCATGGGCTTCGGCGGCATGGTGGCGCTGGGGCATGCGGGCTTCATGGGCGTGGGCGCCTACGCAGTGGTGGTTCTCAGCGACGCGGGCGCCACCTCGGCCTGGGTGGTGTGGGGCGCCGCCATGGTGCTGGCCGCGCTGGCGGCTGCGCTGGTGGGCGCCATCTCGCTGCGCACCCAGGGCGTGTACTTCATCATGATCACACTGGCCTTCGCCCAGATGCTGTACTTCGTGTTCGTCTCGCTGCGCAGCTACGGCGGGGACGACGGCTACACCCTGCCCATGCGGCCCGTGCTCGGCCTGGGCCTGGACGCCATGCACGAGCCCACCCTGTACTGGGTGGTGCTGGCGCTGGTGGCGCTGGTGCTGTGGTGGCTGGACCGGGCCACGGCCTCGCGCTTCGGCGCGGCGCTGGCGGGCATCCGCGACAACGCGACGCGCATGCGCGCGCTGGGCTATCCGGTGTACCTGCTGCAGCTGGCCGCCTTCACCCTGGCCGGCGCGGTGGCGGGCCTGGCGGGCGCGCTGCTGGCCACCGGCAACAGCTTCGTGAGCCCGGCCATGATGCACTGGACGCAGTCGGCCACGCTCATTGTGATGGTCGTGATCGGCGGCCTGGGCCGGCGCTGGGGCGGGCCGCTGGGCGCGGCCGTGTGGCTGGCGCTGGAAGAGGCGCTCAAGCTCCACACCGACCACTGGCACATGCCGCTGGGCCTGCTGCTGATCGCCACCGCGCTGTACGCGCCCAGGGGCTTGGCCGCGCTGGCGGACCTGCGCGCAAGGAGCGCGCGATGAGCCTGTTCCAAGTGCAGGGCCTGGTCAAACGCTTCGGCGGCCTGCTGGCCACCGACCACGTGGACCTGACCGTGGCGCACGGCGAGGTCCACGCCCTCATCGGCCCCAACGGCGCGGGCAAGACCACGCTGGTCCACCAGATCTCGGGCCTGCTGGCGCCCGACGCAGGCCGCGTGCTGCTCGACGGTGACGACATCACCGCCCTGCCCATGCACCGCCGCGTGGCCAAAGGGTTGTCGCGCTGCTTTCAGGTGACGCGCATCTTCCCGGCCCAGACCGTGCGCGACAACCTGCTGCTGGCCGTGCAGGCGCACAGCGGATCGAGCTTTCGCTTCCTGCAGCCGCGCTCGCAGGCGCACGGGCTGTACGAGGCCGCCGACCGGCTGGCCGAGCGCGTGGGCCTGCAGGGCCGCATGGACGGCATCGCCGGCGCCCTGCCCCATGGCGCCCAGCGCACGCTGGACGTGGCCCTCGCCCTGGCCTGCGCGCCCAAGCTGCTGCTGCTCGACGAACCCATGGCCGGCATGGGGCCGGAGGAATCGCAGCAGATGGTGCAGCTGATCGACAGCCTGCGCCGGGACATGGCCGTGCTGCTGATCGAGCACGACATGGAGGCCGTCTTCCGCCTGGCCGACCGCATCTCGGTGCTGGTGTACGGCCGGGTGCTAACGGCCGGCACGCCCCATGAGATCCGCAGCAACGCCGAAGTGCAGGCCGTGTACCTGGGCACCGAAACCCTGGAGGCCGCCCCATGAGCACGCCCACGCCTTCGATGCGCAATGAACCCGCGTCCGCGTCCGCGCCCGTGGCAGAGCCCCTGCTGAGCTGCCAGGGCCTGGAGGCCGGCTACGGCGTGAGCCAGGTGCTGTTCGGCATCCACCTCGACATTGCCGCAGGCGAAGTGGTGTCCCTGCTGGGCCGTAACGGCATGGGCAAGAGCACCACCATCAAGACCCTGGTCGGCGCACTGCGCCCCACGGCCGGCGCCATCCGCTTCGCGGGCCAGGCCATCGGGGCGATGAAGAGCGACGCCATCGCCCGCATGGGCCTGGCCATCGTGCCCGAGGGCCGCCACGTGTTCCCCAACCTCAGCGTGCGCGAACACCTGCTGGCCTTCGCCAGCCACCGCAGCAGCCTGGGCGAGCCCTGGGACCTGCAGCGCATCTACGGCGTGTTCCCGCGCCTGCAGGAACGCGAGCACCACCTGGGCCACCAGCTGTCGGGCGGCGAGCAGCAGATGCTGGCCATCGGCCGCGCGCTGTCCACCAACCCGCGCCTGCTGATCTTGGACGAAGCCACCGAAGGCCTGGCCCCGGTGATCCGCGAGGAAATCTGGCGGTGCCTGGCCACGCTCAAGGCCGCGGGGCAGACCATCCTGGTGGTGGACAAGTACGTGCACCGCCTCATGGGCCTGGCCGATCGGCACGTGATCCTGGAGCGCGGGCGCGTGGTGTGGCAAGGGGATTCCGAGGCGCTCAATGCGGATCGGGGGCTGTGGGCGCAGTACCTCTCGGTGTAGCGAGAAGAGGTTTTTTGCTTTGAGGAGCGGAACAACAATTCATCACGATTTTCATCACGGACCAGCACCAGCGAGGGAGCCCAAGACGGGAGAATCTGCGGCTTTATAAAAACTAGGCCAGACCATGCCTCTTGTACTGACCTGCCGACCCGCAGGCCCGCGCTTCTTCATCTCTGCAGATGCAACGATGCCAGAGATCGTGATGACGGCCACGCTGTCTGGCGTACCGCTGAATCCGGCTGGGCCTGTACCCACCTATGAATGGTCGGCAACCCTTGTATTCGATGGAGGTGTCCCGCCTACCAACACTGCCTATGGAGGAAACCGCAGAACCCAGCATGCACCGATTCGTTCGCAGGCAGGGCATGGCAACACTTGGCGCATTCCATTCACGGAAGTGCGCGGAGGCTTGCTGACCGTCAATGTGATCGCCCGCGTTGGTGGCACCGTGCTGAAGGCAAGCAGCACGAACCTTACCATTGCAGGCACCAATCCGCTGCCCACAGCCATCCGAGCCTTCGCCAACAGCATTGGGGCCACCAAGGTGCGGTTTAGAAAACAGTTGCGCCAAGAGAGCTCGCTTCAGCAGTTCCGGCCACCTGGAAACTGGCCAAAGTACAGCAGCGATGGGCTCGGGGGCGTGGGGCTGGCGCAGATCACCCGACCTGCTCCCACAGCAGACCAAACCTGGAACTGGAAGGAAAACATTCGCGCTGGATGGGCGCTTTATCAGGAAAAGGAGCGCATCGCTCGTGCCTATCCTGCTAACGCCCAACGCAGTGAGTCCTTTAGAAATCTCGTCGGTGCATGGAATCGCGCGCGGTCTGCCCAAAATTTGCCGCAAGCACAAGTCACACTGCCGGCCTTCACGGATGAACAACTCGAACTCGATACGATTCGCGGATTCAACGGCTACGCCAACGGCTTGCATGAGTTTCGGCCACGAACGCAGAGCGGTCAACTGGTTGTCACCCTGGATTCGAGCGGCCAGCGCGGAAGTGCGGAATGGGAAAGAGTGCCCGTGGATGAACGGGGCAGCGCTGGAGACCCTCGCTATGTTGAACATGTTGATGCGGCTGCGGATTTCTGATTGTCATGACTCAGCAAAAAAAACCCCTTACCAACCTTTAACTACAACGCACGGACAGTACGCCGCTCCACCTTGATGTGCGCTGCCATGCTGCTTGCCGCCTGTTCACCCAACAAGGACGGCGGTCAGGCCGATGCCCCGTCACAGACACCGTCAAACAACCCAGCGTCTTTAAGCGCCCCGGATGCCAGCCACCGGTTTCTCTACGTCATCTACTGCACCGGCACCGTGGACCGACTCGATCTGGCGCGGCCCGCCAAAGTCTCGTCGTTCGCGCTCAGCGAGCGCAGCGGCACGCCGCCGGCCGTCGCTGTGGCGCCGTCTCCGGGCGTCAAGCCCGACAGTTGCCTGGCCCGCCCCGCTGCCACGGATGGCACGGGTGGCACAGCAGAGCGCCAAGTGCAGTTGGTCGCGACGCCCCAGTTCTACCGCAGCGATGCCGATGGGCAGAAAGCCTATCGACTGCTGACGTTCTCGCTGCCCGACTGGACGCTGCGCCAGCAGGCGGACCTGGGAATGTTCGACGTGCTCAACGGCACGCCGCCGCGCATGGTGCGTGGTCCGCAGGCCGGCCAGTGGGTGCCCCGCCCATCCGAGGGGGCGCCTGATGCCTCGGCCGAGTTGGCCGGGTATGCGGGCGGCCAGGGCCTGGCCTTTGCACGCTTCACTCAATGGTCGGGCGATGTGTCCTTGGTGGAGTTCGCGGGTCCCGACCCGTCCCAAGGCACGCCGCAGGCCCAGGCGGGCTTTGCCGATCGCGCCGCGCATCGCTTCGTGCGGCTGGCCGACCCCACCGATGCGGACAGCGGCCCCGTGCGGCTGGCGCCGGGAGGGCAGTTTGCCGTGCGCGAGGTCCAGCGGCCGCAGGCCCCCGCCCCCTCCGCCCAAGGCGCTGCCGACACCGCCCCTTTGCGAAACACCGGCGAACTGCGCGTGTACCGCACCGCCGATGGGCAGCAGGTGGCCAGCGTGGCGGACGCGCGCATCGCCGGCCCCTGGCATGGGATTGCCATCACGCCCGGCGGCTGGGCCGTTTACACCGACCGCCAGGGCGCGTACCGCTTCGTGGCATTGGGGCGCACCTTCGGCACGGAGCCGGTGCAGGACGGCGAGACCGACGACCTTGATGGAACGCGCCCCGGGCTGGTGTACAGCGCGCAGTGAGCGCGGGGGGCGTCCCTAAAATGCGCAGACCACCGCCACGCCACCACAACCAACGCCTGCGCCTTTAAGACCATGACGCCCTTCCCCTATCCGGTCCGCACTGAATGCCCGCCAGGCGCGTGCGTGTGCGACCGCGATGCGCTGCTGCAGGCGCCGAGCGGCGACTTGCGCGTGCTGCGCCTCACGCGGGAGGAGGAAAAACGGCTCATCGACCGGCTGGAAAACCTGGGCAGCCTGGGTGAACTGCGCCGCATGCAGGACCGGCTGGAAGCGCAACTGGGCATCCGCCTGAGCATCACCACCAGCCCCAACGAGGTCCGCAGCCTGCGCGGCATTGCCATCCTGGTACTAGAGCAGCGGGGGCTGTGCCGCAAGACCCGGCAGGCCATTCCTGCCGCGATCAAGAAGAGCATGGACCGGCACCCCGACATCGCCTATGAACTGCTCAACGAAGGGGGGCTGTTTTCGGGCGAATGACTGGTCGCGGCGTCCGGGGTGCCGCCGTTGCGGCGCCGAAACCAAAGGAAACAGCACGGGTCTGGAAGAACACGCCATCGCGCCCCACCTCGATACCGTGCAGGGCCCGCACTTCCTGCCTTTCATCCGCTTTCTGCGCGCCCGCTCATCGACTCCCTCCATGCAAGACGATCTTTTCGGCGACCTGCCCGTTCCCCCCAAGCCGCCCGCTGCGCGCCCGCCAGACGCCCTGCCCCATCGGCCGAGCCCACCGAGGCCAAGGCCCCTGCCGTGCGCCGCAGCAGCACGGTGCAACCGGCGGCCTGGGACGACGACCTGCGCGCACTGGCCGACCGGCTGCCGTCCCGCTTGCGCATGGGCACATCGTCGTGGACCTACCCCGGCTGGAAGGGCTTGCTGTGGGAAGGCGAGCATTCGGAGCAGACGCTTTCCAAAAACGGCCTGCCGGTGTATGCCCAGCACCCGCTGATGCGCACGGTGAGCATCGACCGCAGCTTCTACCGCCCGCTCACGGTAAGCCAGTACGAGCGCTATGCCTCGCAGGTGCCGCATGACTTCCGCTTCGTGGTGAAGGCGCCCAGCCTGGTGACCGATGCGCTGGTGCGCGGCGAGGACGGGCGCGGGCGCCAGGCCAACCCGGCGTTCCTGGATGCCGCGCTGGCCACGCAGGAGTTCGTGGCGCCCGCGCTCGAAGGCCTGGGCGCCAAGGTGGGTGCACTGGTGTTCCAGTTGAGTCCCCTGCCGCTGGCGCAGCTCGACCGGCTGCCGCAGGTGCTCGAGCGCCTGCGCACGATGCTGCTCGCGCAACCGCTGCTGGCGCCCACCGCGCCGGACGGCGTGCTGGCCGTGGAGGTGCGCGACCCCGAGTGGCTGTCGCCCGAGTTCATGCCGCACTTTGCCGCCGTGCTGCGCGAAGCCGGCGCCACCTACTGCGTGGGGCTGCACGCCAAGATGCCGCCGCTGGCGGAGCAACTGCACCTGCTGCGCCGGCTGTGGCCCGGACCGCTGGTGTGCCGCTGGAACCTGAACCCGGTGCACGGCGCCTATGGGTACGAAGACGCCGAAAAGCTCTACGCCCCCTATGACCGCATCCTCCACCCGGCCCCCGAGGTGCACGACGTGCTGGCGCGCACGATCGCGGGGGTGACCGGGGCGGGCCAGAATGCCTTCGTCACGGTCAGCAACCATGCCGAAGGGTGCGCGCCCCTCACCCTGCGCACACTGGCGGAGCGGGTGGCGCCCCTGGAATAGCGCGACGGCGTCACGCGACCGGGCATGCCACAATCAGAATGCTATTAATTTAATAGCACAACGCCCTAGTATCGATTGCGCTTGCGGCCTAAAAGGCCAAAACCCGATTCAGGCATGCACCGTGGCGCCATGCCGCAGCCGCATCACGCTGCACACACCCGCCAACACTGCGCAGCCGGCCGCCGCCATCAGCGCCACCGATTCGCCCTGCCCGTCGTGCTGGCCCCAGACCGCGAAGATGCCCGCCAGCAGCACGGCGCCCAGGGTCTGCCCCGTCAGGCGCGCGGTGCCCAGCATGCCACTGGCCGCGCCCGAACGGTGCAATGGTGCCGAGGCGACGATGGTGTGGTTGTTGGGCGACTGGAACAGCCCGAAGCCCGCCCCGCACAGCAGCATGCGCCACGCCACATCGAACACGCCCGGTTGCGGCGGCAGCACGGCCAGCGCCACCAGCCCGCAGGCGAACACCGCCATGCCGACGCCGCCCAGCAGGCCGTCCGCGAAGCGGCCGATGAGCCGTCCCGCGAACGGCGCCACCACCACGATGGCCAGCGGCCAAGCGGTGATGAGCAGGCCCGCCTCGAAGTGCGACCGGCCCTGCGCCTCCAGCAGCAGGAACGGCAGCGACAGAAAGGCCAGCATCTGCGCGCAGAAGGCCCCGACCGACGCGCCCATCGACAGCGCAAAAACGGGGATGCGCAGCAGGTCCACCGGAAACAGCGGCACCGCCACGCGCCGCTGCCGCCGCAGGTACACCCAGCCCACCGCGACGCCGGCCAGCAGCAGCGCCCAGCCCAGCGGGGCCGCCGCACGCGAGGCCTCGCCCCGCACGCCGAGCTGCTCGCCACCGATGAAGATCAGCGCGAACATGAGGATGTTGAGCGTGACGTCCAGCACCGTCAGCCGCGCGCCGGTGTGCGTGCTGGGCGGATTGAACGGCAGCGCGCGCCGCCCCAGCCACAGCGTGAACAGGCCTAGCGGCAGGTTCAGCGCGAACAGCCAGGGCCACGATGCGAACGACAAGATGGCCGCCGCCACCGAGGGCCCGGCCATCGACGAGGTGGCAACGACCAGCGAGTTGATGGCCATGCCCCGGCCCAAATGCGCGCGCGGATAGGTCAGGCGCACCAGCGCGGCATTCACGCTCATGATGCCCGCCGCACCCAGCCCCTGCACCGCGCGCGCCACGACCAGCGCGGGGAGTGATGTGGCCAGCATGGCCCCGAGCGACGACACGGCAAACAGCGCCATGCCCAGCAGGTACACGCGCCGGTAGCCGATGCGCTCGCCCAGCGAGGCGAGCGGCAGCAGCATGACCAGCGTGGCGATCTGGTAGGCGTTGACGACCCAGATGGCCTGCGCCGCGCCCGCGTTCAGTTCGCGCGCGATGCCGGGCAGCGCGAGGTTGACGATGCTGCCGTCCAGCACCGCCACGGTCAGCCCGAGGATGATGACCAGCATGGCCCGCGCGCGGTCGCGCGGAGGCAGCCCGTCGGAGGCGGCGGGGCGCGCCCTGCCCCCATGGCGGCCG
>NZ_BAAJYR010000163.1:0-7823 GCF_057546605.1 Acidovorax sp. KPB24-03
GTTCCTTCTCGGCCTGCACCAGGTTGTGGATGCGCAGCCACACTTCGGGCGGCGGGGCCTGCTCGGCCTGCAGCTCGGTCAGGCCGGACCAGCGCGATTGCCACACCAGCGCCCGCCCGCCCGCACGCCGGCATGCTCGCGCGCCAGGGTCTCGAAGCGGCGCCGCGCACCGCCGCGCAGCGTGCCCAGCGCATAGGCGGCCGCCAGGCGGTCCAGCAGTTCAGGGGATTGCGAAAGATTCATGGCAGCACCTCACGCGTAGCGCGACAGGCAGTCGCGCAACTGACCCAGGCCCCGGCGGATCCACGTCTTGACCGTCCCCAGCGGCAGCTTCAGCTGCTCGGCCAGCTCGCCGTGGCTCAGGTCGCGCAGGTACGCCAGGCTGACCACTTCGCGGTGGCGGTGCTCCAGGCGGCCCAGGCATTGGTGCAGCGCGGTCGCCTGCTCGCTGGCCTGCGCGATGTCCGCCGGCGAGGGCTGATCCGCCTGCAATGTCTGCGCCAGCTCGTCATCGAACTCCTGCGTGAGCTGCGCCCGGTCGGCCGTGCGCCGGCGCAGAAAGTCCAGCGCCCGGCTGCGCACGATCAGGCCCATCCACGCCATCGGCGGGCTCAGGGTTTCGCGGTAGCTGCCCGCCACGCGCCAGATGGTGAGGTAGGCCTCCTGCAGCACGTCCTCCGCCCACTCGCGGTTGCGCAGCACGCGCAGGGCCACGCCGAACAGGCGCGACGACGTGTGGTCGTACAGGCGCTTGAGGGCGGCATCGTCGCGTCCCGCGACCTGGTCAATGAGGGCCATCAGTTGGGTGTCCGTGAGGGAGGTGCTCATGCACGCATTGTGTGAGAAAAATTGCGGTCTCAGCCATGCAGCGGAATACGGTGGGTGTGGGCTGGCGGATACAAAGCCCTCTTTGGGACAAGGACTCTGAATCCGATCGGCCACGGCCGGCGTATGAAAGACACCTGCGGCGCGCAGCCCTCTTTCCCGACCCACCAGGAGACAGCATGCGAGACAACCGATCCAAGGCCCTTCCCCTCGGCGACCTGCGTTCCATGAAGCGCCGCGCCATCTTCGCTGCCGGCGTGCTGCTGCTGGCGGCTGGCGCGTTCTATGCCGGCAAGAGCGCGGTGGCGCAGGAACTGCCAGCCGCGGGCGCGGCCGTGCAGGCGGTGACCGGCTGATCGCCCGGCGCCCGCAGGGGTTGCCTCGCTAGCGGTCAGCCGCAGCCCCGCCCTGCCAGGAGTCGCTGGACTCTTCCATGGCCACCTGGGTGAGGGCATCCTTCGCCTGGGCGGCGCGGTTGCGCTTTTTCAGATGGGCGTCGCGCATCAGCAGATACTTGTCCAGGGCCACCTGGTCCACCAGTTCGCTGGCCCCCAGATGGTGGGCGCGCTGGCTGACCACCTGGACGGCGGTCAGGCTGTTCTTCACAGAGACGCTGGAGATCTGGTTCTTCGGGTTGCCGAGGCCATCCACCTGCGACGCGAACACGTCCCTCGCATTGGACGGGCCGAAGAGCGGCATCACCAGATAAGGCCCCGTTCCCACGCCCCAGGTGTCCAGGGTCAGCCCGAAATCCTCCTTGCGGTGGGGCATGCCCCAGCCGCTGGCCACGTCCACCAGGCCGAGGACGCCCACCGTGGTGTTGGTGCCAAAGCGCGCCAGGGTCGTCATGCCCTCGCCCACCCGCCCCTGCAGCATGAGGTTGACCGACGACCACGGGTTCTGCCAATTGGAAAAGAAGTTGCTCACGCCCGTCTGGGCCACTTCAGGAACCACGGTTTTGTAGGCCTTGGCGGCCGGCTGCAGGACGACCTGGTCCACGCCTTCGTTCAAGGAAAAGATCTTGCGGTTGACGGGCTCCAGCGGATCCGGCTGCGCGAGGGAGGCGCATCCGGTGCTGAGAATGGCCAAGGCGCAGAGGGCATACCGGACATTCGGCATGCGGTGGTTCCAAGGTGCTGCGGGGTGCAGGCGAGAGGGCATTCGTACCTCCGGTGAGAGTGGGTGATGGGGACCTGAGGGATGGGATGCATCGCATCCCACGGCCGCCATGGTCACCGCGCCTGCATTGCTGAATCCTTACTGGCCGGGGCCGGGCGCCGACGCGTGTGTCACGCGCACTTCCAGCCCCACCGCGCCGTTGCGCGCTTCGATGGTCCAGCCATGGGCGGCGACGATCTCCTGGCAGATCGACAGGCCCAGCCCGGCCCCTTCGTCGCGCCGGGACGCACCCCGCCAAAAGCGCTCGAAGAGTTTGCCCAGGTGCTCCGGCGCCACCCCCGGTCCTTCGTCGGACACCACAAATCCGCGGCCATGCACCTGCAGCCGCACCACGCGGTGCGGCGGGCTGTGCTGGATGGCGTTTTCCAGCAGGTTCTTGAGCAGGGTGAACAGCGCGCCCCGGTCGGCATCCCAGGGCCCCACGCCCTCGTCAAAGAGCAGCGCGATCTGCACCTGGCTGCGCTCGGCCACGCGGTCCATGAAATCGCTGGCCTCCAGGATCGCGGAGCGCGGGTCGCACCGCTCGATCCGGTAGTTGCGCTGCTCGCTGGCCTCGGCCAGGTGGAGCAGCTGCTGCACTTGGCGCGCCATGCGGTCGATGTCCTGGAGCAGGTAGCGGCTGTGCCCGCTGCCGCCGTCCTTGCCACCGCTGTGGCCGCCCAGTTCCACCTGCGCGCGGATCAGCGACAGCGGGGTCTTCAATTCATGCGCGGCATTCGCCAGGAACTCCTGCTGCGTCTGAAACCCCAGCTGCACGCGGTCCAGCGCCCGGTTGAAGGCATCGACCAGCGGCACCAGTTCGCTGGGCAGATCGCCCAGCGCCAGCCGGTCGCCCAGGGACTGCGGCGTGATGCGCTGCGCCTGCAGCGATGCGATGCGCAGCGGCTTGAGCACCCGGCGCAGCGTCAGGTGCATGGCGATCACGAAAATCACGAGGAACGTGAGGCAGGTGGCCACGATGCCCTTGCGCAGCGCCGGCAACCCGATGCTGTGCTGCAGCAGCAAAACGATGCGGTCGCTGATGGCGAACTGCACATACCACAGCCGGTCGGGCCGCTGCAGGGGCACCGTGGCGGCATGCATCGCCACGCCATCGCGCTGCAGCGCGAAGCCCTTTCGCTGCGGATCGAACCCCACACCCTCGGGCGCCAGCGGAAATGTCTTTCCGTCGGTGGTGTAGAACACCGCGCCGTGCGGGTCGACGATGCGCAGCACCACCTCTTCGCTCAGGCTGGCGAAGGGCCATTCGTCGATGTGGGACCGGTCGGATCCCAGGGGCAGGCCGGCGCCGTCGAAGCGGATGATCCTGGCGATCGACTCGGCCCGCTCGATCACGCTGTGCTGCAGCATGTACCGCTCCAGCGGTTCGAGCAGCACCATGACGACGGCCATGACCAGCCCGCCGCTCAGCAGCATGCCGGCCACGTACACCAGCAGCAGGCGCCCGCGAAAGCTACGGGGCCAGTGGCTTTTCGCGGACGGCATATCCATGGGTCCTGATGTTGGCGATCTGAACGCTCGACCCCACGGCCACGAGCTTGCGTCGCAGCCGGTGCAGCGCCACGTCCAGCGCGTTCGGCGTGACGGCCTCGGCGATGCCCCAGGCGGCGGCCTCCAGCTCCGACCGGCGCACCACCTGGCCGGCCTTGCGCAGCAGGCACAGCATGATCTGCACTTCGGTGAGCGGCAGCGCCACGGTTTCCCCGCAGCACACCAGGCATCCCCGGCCCGCGTCCAGGCGCAGGTCGCCGTACACCGGGTCCAGCGCCTTCAGGTGGGTGGGCCGCCGCAGCAGCGCCCGCACCCGGGCGATCAGCTCCTCCATGGGAAACGGCTTGGTCAGGTAGTCGTCCGCGCCGGATTCGAGGCCGTCGACCCGGTCGTGCAGCGCGTCCCTGGCCGTCAGCATCAGGCAGGGCACGGCTTGGTCGCGCGCGCGCAGCCGCCGCACCAGCTGCAGGCCGTCGCCGTCCGGCAGCCCCCGGTCGATCACCAAGGCGCCATAGGGAATGTCGCGCAGTGCGAGCCAGGCCGATTCGATGTCGGTGAAGGCATCCACGGCGATGCCGGCCCCCGCCATGGCCTGGCGGATGAGATCGGCCAGCCGTTCGTGGTCTTCTACCAGTGCGATGCGGTTCATCCTCGGGTCCATCCAAAAAAGCCTGGCGGCCTGCGCGCGGCGCAGGCCCCGAAAATCAGCGGGCCGTCAGCGACAGCAGCCGGTCCACCAGGGTCCCGATGCTGCTGCCATCGCCGGACACCCGCCCCTGCACGAGATCGAGCCGCAAGCCTTCGATGGCATACCGGCACACCCTGTGCGTGGCGAGGTCCACCGAATCCGTGGCGCACATCTCCTCGACGAAATCCGACCAGATCGCCGGATACCGCGGATCGCCGAGCACGGCGGCCACCGCCCGGCGCTGGTGGCTTCGCAGGGCCGCCAGGCTCGCCCCCATGGCGCGCAGGTAGGCGCGCAGATGCCGCGCCGGGCCGCAGGGCTCGGCGGTCAGGGCGTCGTCCAGGAAGCGGCGAAAGTCTGCCACGTAGTCATCGAAGACCTCCTCGGAAAAGCCCTTCGGCCCGCCGCGCCGGCCCCGACGCGCACACGCCCGGCCAGGGGATCGCCCCCAGGGCAGGCCGCTGCCCGGCCCGAAGGCCGGCCCGCCCGGCACAGGCCCGCCGGGAATGCGCGCAGCGCCACGCATCTCAGAACCGGTGGATGTAGCCGACGGTGGCGCGCGACATGCTCGAGCGCCCCACGATGGGACTGTTCTTGATCTCGTCGGGCAGGCTCGTCGCGCTGACGTCGAGGAACACCATCTGCCGGGGCCGGATCGCGTAGTCCAGCCGCAGCCCCACCTCCATCGTGGTGGCTGCCTTGCCGGTGTACTGCGCGCGGCCGGGCTGCGCCTCGTTGGCCCGCACGCCGAAGTAGTAGTCCACGTATTTTTCGTCGAGCCACTGCGCCTGCACCCGGGGCGTCAGCCCGAAGCTGCCGAATCCGAACCGCCGGTCCACCTGCAGCTGCAGTTTCTGGCCCTTGCTTTTGCTGGACAGGTCGGACAGCCATTCGCCCGAAACGCGGGCGAAACCGGTGTTCCAGGTGACGGCCGCGCCGCCCCACACACTGCCATCGCGGTCGGCCATGCCGGCGAGCCGGGGCGAATCGCCGGCCTCGTAACCGCCATCCTCGTACTTGAGACGCCCCGTCAGGCCGATGCTGCTCTGGGGGCCGAACTCCTTTTGCAGCAGCTTGACGTCGGCCGTGGCGCCGCTGACGCGAAGCCAGCGGCTCTCGTAGAACAGCAGCGGCACGGCGATGTTCTTGCTCTCCGCCCCCGCGTAGCGCCGCACGGCCGAGGCACCGATGCCGATGCCCCAGCTGGACGCAGCGTCCGGCGCACCGGCGGCGGATGCGGCGTCGGTGGACCGCTCCTGTGCGGCGGCTTGCGTCGCGGCCAGGAGGCACAGGGTGGCGGTGGCGGCACCCAGGCAGGCGCGCGGGCATTTCTTGAGGGGCGTGAGGGAGAGGGTCATGGGCGGGAACAGGGTTGCTGAAAAACCGATGTTCGGCGCCCCCGCATTACCGGCGACTTACTGGGCGCCCTGCCCGCCGCGAAAACGCCGGTGTGCCAGCACAAAACCAGAGAGGCCGGCGAGCGCCCGCCGGCGCAGGGGGCATACAGCTATATTTTTTATAGCAACATGCCCTAGTGAAACATGCGCTGGAGCCCTTTTACGCTCCAAACGCCCCTGGCGAGCCCTACCGGAGGGCAGCGGGCAGCGGCCCGCCGCACCTCACACCGGATAGGTGCCCGGCAGCAGGATCGAGCGGTCCACGCGGTGGATGTCCGTGTGGCCGCAAAAGGCCATGGTCACGTCCAGTTCCTTCTGGATGATCTGCAGCGCGCGGGTCACCCCGGCCTCGCCGAACGCACCCAGCCCGTACAGGAAGCTGCGACCGATGAGCGTGCCGCGCGCGCCCAGCGCCCAGGCTTTCAACACGTCCTGCCCGCCGCGGATGCCGCCGTCCATCCACACCTCGATCTCCTGGCCCACCGCCTCGACGATGGCCAGCAGCGCGTGGATCGACGAGGGCGCGCCGTCGAGCTGGCGGCCGCCGTGGTTGCTGACGATCAGCGCATCGGCGCCGCTGGCCACAGCCAGGCGGGCGTCCTCGGCGTCCATGATTCCTTTGAGGATGAGCTTGCCGCCCCAGCGCTTCTTGATCCACTCCACGTCGCGCCAGTTGAGCTGCGGATCGAACTGCTCGGCCGTCCACGACGACAGCGACGACAGATCGCCCACGCCCTTGGCATGGCCCACGATGTTGCCGAAGCTGCGCCGCTGCGTGCCCAGCATGCCCAGGCACCAGCGCGGCTTGGTCGCCAGGTTGAGCAGGTTCGCCACCGTGGGCTTGGGCGGCGTGGACAGGCCGTTCTTGATGTCCTTGTGCCGCTGGCCGAGGATCTGCAGGTCCAGCGTGAGCTGCAGCGCCGACACGCCCGCCGCCTTGGCGCGGTCGATCAGGCGCTCGATGAAATCGCGGTCGCGCATCACGTACACCTGGAACCAGAATCCCGGCCCGGCGTGCGTGGAGACGTCCTCCAGCGAGCAGATGCTCATGGTGGACAGCGTGAACGGCACGCCGAACGCCTTGGCCGCGCGCGCGCCCAGGATCTCGCCGTCGGCATGCTGCATGCCCGTGAGCCCCGTGGGCGCGATCGCCACGGGCATGGCCGTCTCCTGCCCGACCATCCGCGTGCGCGTGGTGCGGCCTTCCATGTTGACCGCCACGCGCTGGCGCAGCTTGATGCGCTGGAAGTCTTCGCTGTTGGCGCGGTAGGTGCTTTCGGTGTAGGAGCCCGAATCGGCGTAGTCGTAGAACATGCGCGGCACGCGGCGCTTGGCGACGACGCGCAGGTCTTCGATGCAGGTGATTTTGGACAGGTCGGCCAAGGGAAACGCTCCTGGGTGTTTTTATGGAATGGGGAAGCCACGTCCCTCCACGGCGAAGGGAAAGCGCGGTGCACGGGCATCGTAGCGGCGCCCCCGCCGGACGGGTGCTGAAGACTTTTCCCCGGCCCCTGAGATTTTTTTGACGGGCCGCACGCGCGGGCCCTGCCCGGCCCCTGCCCCGCCGGGTGGCCTAACGGCGCGCCAGCGCCACGCCCAGGATGGCGACGACGAAGCCCACGATCTGCAGGCCGGTGAGCGTCTCGCTGAAGATCCACCAGGCCTGCAGCGCCGACAGCGGCGGCACGGCCAGCACCAGCGCCGCGGTGCGCGTGGCCTCGCCGTGGCGCATGAGCCAGATCAGCAGCGTTGCACCACCGATGGACAGCACCAGCACGGCATAGGCCAGGTAGCCCCACAGCAGCGGCGAGCCGTCCCAGCGCGGCTCGCCGAAGACCAGCGCCATGAACACCAGCACCGTGACGGCCCCCACGTTCTGCACCGCGCTGGCACTGCGCAGGTCGCCAGCGGCCAGCGGCGACTTCTGCACCATCGATCCCACTGTGAGCGCCAGGATGCTCCCGGCCGCCGCGAGCAGCACCGGCAGCGTCAGCCCGGCCGCCCCGGCACTGACCGCCAGCCGCGGCCACAGCACCATCGCCACGCCGCTGAAGCCCAGCGCGAGGCCCGCCCAGGTGGCGGCCCGCAGGCGCCCACCCAGCAAGGTGACCGCGATGAGCGCGGTGAACAGCGGCTGCAGCGCACCGATCAGCGCCATCACGCCCGAGGGCAGGCCCTGCGCCATGGCCCACCAGCTCGGCCCCACGTACAGGCCGCTCATGAGCGCTCCGGCCACCAGGTGC
>NZ_BAAJYR010000164.1:0-7764 GCF_057546605.1 Acidovorax sp. KPB24-03
GCGACGTCGGGCAGCAGCGCCTCGCCGGCCGGCGTGAGCGCGACGCGGCGGCGCGTTCGGTCGAACAGCAGCAGGCCCAGCGTGCGCTCCAGCTGAGCGATCGCCTGGGTGAGCGGGGGCTGGGTCATGTGCAGGCGCTGGGCGGCGCGGCCGAAGTGCAGCTCTTCCGCCACGGCCAGGAACTGGCGCCACACGCGCAGCTCGATCGATGCGTCATTCATATGCCAAGCATATCAATGACCCCTTGAAAACGGATTGGAACCAATCAATCAAACAGCGCATACTCCGCGCTGCCCCAAAAGCCGCCCGCCCACCCGAGGCCGGCCCGGCGACACGAAATTTCCTCCCACGAAGGACGCCCCCATGGAAAACAAACCCCTGCAGATCAACCGCCGCAGCGCCAACATCACCGAAGGCAAGTCGCGCGCGCCCAACCGCTCGATGTACTACGCGATGGGCTACGAAGAAGGCGACTTCAAGAAGCCCATGGTGGGCGTGGCCAACGGGCACAGCACGATCACGCCGTGCAACTCGGGCCTGCAGAAGCTGGCCGATGCGGCCATCCAGGGCATTGAGGAAGCCGGCGGCAACGCCCAGGTGTTCGGCACCCCGACCATCAGCGACGGCATGGCCATGGGCACCGAAGGCATGAAGTACAGCCTGGTGAGCCGCGAGGTCATCAGCGACTGCATCGAAACCTGCGTGCAGGGCCAGTGGATGGACGGCGTGGTCGTCGTGGGCGGCTGCGACAAGAACATGCCCGGCGGCCTGATGGGCATGCTGCGCGCCAACGTGCCGGCCATCTATGTGTACGGCGGCACCATCCTGCCGGGCAAGTACAAGGGCCAGGACCTGAACATCGTGAGCGTGTTCGAGGCCGTGGGCCAGAACGCCGCCGGCAACCTGAGCGACTTCGACCTCAAGGAGATCGAAAAGCGCGCCATTCCCGGCACCGGCTCGTGCGGCGGCATGTACACGGCCAACACCATGTCCAGCGCGTTCGAGGCGCTGGGCATCAGCCTGCCCTACTCCAGCACCATGGCCAACCCGCACGACGAGAAGCAGAACTCGGCCAAGGAATCGGCCAAGGTGCTGATCGAGGCGATCAAGAAGGACATCCGCCCGAGCGACATCGTGACCAGGAAGTCCATCGAAAACGCCGTGGCCGTGATCATGGCCACCGGCGGCTCGACCAACGCGGTGCTGCACTTCCTGGCCATCGCGCACGCGGCCGGCGTGGAATGGTCCATCGACGACTTCGAGCGCGTGCGCCAGAAGACGCCCGTGCTGTGCGACCTCAAGCCCAGCGGCAAGTACCTGGCCGTGGACCTGCACCAGGCCGGCGGCATTCCGCAGGTCATGAAGGTGCTGCTGAACGCCGGCCTGCTGCACGGCGACTGCCTCACCATCGAAGGCAAGACCATCGCCGAGGTGCTGAAGGACGTGCCGGACGCGCCCCGCGCCGACCAGGACGTGATCCGCCCCATCGACCGGCCCATGTACGAGCAGGGCCACCTGGCCATCCTCAAGGGCAACCTGAGCCCCGAAGGCGCGGTCGCCAAGATCACGGGCCTGAAGAACCCCGTCATCACCGGCCCGGCGCGCGTGTTCGACGACGAGCAGTCGGCCCTGAAGGCCATCCTGGACGGCAAGATCGTGGCGGGCGACGTGATGGTGCTGCGCTACCTGGGCCCCAAGGGCGGGCCTGGCATGCCCGAGATGCTGGCACCCACGGGCGCGCTGATCGGCGCGGGCCTGGGCGAAAGCGTGGGCCTCATCACCGACGGGCGCTTCTCCGGCGGCACCTGGGGCATGGTCGTGGGCCACGTGGCACCGGAAGCGGCGGCGGGCGGCACCATCGCGTTCGTGAACGAAGGCGATTCCATCACCATCGACGCGCACACGCTGCGGCTCGAACTGAACGTGCCCGAGGCCGAACTGGCCCGCCGCCGCGAAGGCTGGACGCCCCCCGCTCCGCGCTACACGCGCGGCGTGCAGGCCAAGTTCGCCTTCAATGCCGCCAGCGCCAGCAAGGGCGCGGTGCTGGACGCCTACTGATCCAGGCCGGCCGCGCGCCGGCCATTGCAAAAGACAAAGCCCGCGGCCGGTCAGGCGCGCGGGCTTTTGGTTGGAGGGGTCGGTGCCGATCGGGGCGGTGCGTTCAGCGGCGGTTGCGCGGCTGGATGCCCAGGGCTTCCTTGTTCTTGTTGATGCGGTCCTGCTTGCGCTGGTCCATCCGTTCCATCGCGCGGCGCTTGGTGTAGCCGGTGGCGTCGGCCCAGGCCCACCAGACGAAGGCCACGGCGAAGGGGGACAGAACCCACCACCACGACCACAGAGCCACTGGCCCGATCTCGAGGTATTTGAGCAGCACAAGAAGCACTCCCAGACCCAGCGCGTACATGGTGATCTCCTGTGCGGTACGGACTTTACGTGCCAGGGGTCAACCCCCGCCACTACAATTTCATTGAGCCGGATACTAACCCACAACCCACAGGAAACCCCCGATGAAGCGCACCCTGATCACCCTCGCGATGGCCCTGTCGGTGGCCGTGCCGGCCCTGGCCGACCAGGCCCTCGCCACCTCGAAAAACTGCATGGCCTGCCATGCGGTGGACAAGAAGCTGGTGGGCCCGTCGTACAAGGATGTGGCCGCCAAATACGCCGGCCAAAAGGATGCGGTGGACAAGCTGGCCGCCAAGATCATGAAGGGCGGATCCGGCGTGTGGGGCCCGGTGCCCATGCCGGCGAATGCCCAGGTGAACGATGCCGACGCCAAGAAGCTGGCCGCCTGGGTGCTGTCGCTGAAGTAAATCCATCCATCGCGCTGCCGATCAACGCCAACGCAAACGCGCGCTGCACGGGAACCCGTGCAGCGCGGCGTTCGTTTTGGAGGGTCGGCAGGCAAGCTGTGCCGCCGACGCATCACCACATCAGATCGGGTCGATGCGGGAATCGACGCGCGGGGTGCCGCGCAGCTGGTGTTCGAGCTGGCCCACGTAGGCCGCCGTGGTGTTGTCCGATTCCTGGGCACGCTGGGCCAGATGCAGTTCCAGCGCATCGATGCGCGCGATCAGGGCGGAATGGGACTGCAGGTTCTGGTTTTCGAGAAACGCGCGCAGTTCGGTGAAGCGGGAGGCTTCGGCCTTGTCGGCCAGGTCGCGCTGGGCCGTCATTTCCTTGGCGTGGCGGCGCGTCTCCAGCAGCACCGAGCCCTGCAGCGACAGCACGTAGGCGATGAAGAAAATGCCCAGCAGCACGGTCAGCCCCAGCATGAGCAGGCCCAGCGGGGCCTCGAAGGAGGTCAGCCCCAGCGAGATGACGGATGGGGTGGCCAGCGTGGTCCAGTTGAGCGCGGCCAGCACGGCCATGGCGGCCACGATGAGCAGCAGCGCGATGGTTCTGAAATTCATGTCAATCTCCCGGAAGGTGTCGAAATCCGCAGCCTGGCAGGCGCGGTTGGGGGACGTTTTTAACCTGTGCGGGAGCGGTTATCGCTGGCTGGAAATTGAAACCGGCACTGTCCTACAGCGCGGGCCGGAAACGAAAAACCACTGGACGGGAGCATGCGGTGGTTTTGAAAGCATAAAAACAGAGGCGCCGTACTGACGGTGGGGGGATTTTGCCGTCACTCACATCGCCTGCGGCGATATGAGTGCCGTCAAACCCTGCGAAGCGCTTCGCGCCAGGCCGCCTTGCGGCGGCCACCTGGATCAATTGGTTTCAGCCAATTGATCCAGGATCGCAGGGTTTTCCAAGGTGCTCGTGTCCTGCGTGATCTGCTCGCCCTTGGCGATGGAACGCAGCAGGCGGCGCATGATCTTGCCGCTGCGGGTCTTGGGCAGGTTGTCGCCGAAGCGGATGTCCTTGGGCTTGGCGATGGGGCCGATCTCCTTGGCGACCCAGTCGCGCAGTTCCTTGGCGATGGCCTTGGCCTCGTCGCCGGTGGGGCGCGAGCGCTTGAGCACGACGAAGGCGCAGATCGCCTCGCCCGTCACGTCGTCGGGCCGGCCCACCACGGCGGCCTCGGCGACCAGATCGGTCTTGGACACCAGGGCCGATTCGATCTCCATGGTGCCCATGCGGTGGCCCGAGACGTTCAGCACGTCGTCGATGCGGCCCGTGATGCGGAAGTAGCCGCGATCGGCACTGCGCACCGCGCCGTCGCCCGCCAGGTAGTAGCCCTTGAGCTCTTCGGGGAAATAGCTTTTCTTGAAGCGCTCGGGGTCGTTCCAGATGGTGCGGATCATGCTGGGCCAGGGCTTCTTGATGACCAGGATGCCGCCCGTGCCGTTGGCGATGTCGTTGCCCACCTCGTCCACGATCGCGGCCGCGATGCCCGGCAGCGGCAAGGTGCAGCTGCCCGGCACCAGCGGCGTCGCGCCCGGCAGCGGGGTGATGACGTGGCCGCCGGTCTCGGTCTGCCAGAAGGTGTCCACGATGGGGCAGCGCTCGCCGCCCACGTTCTTGTGGTACCACATCCAGGCCTCGGGGTTGATGGGCTCGCCCACGCTGCCCAGGATGCGCAGGCTCGACAGGTCGGAGCGTGCGGGGTGCACGGCGGCATCGCCCTCGGCCGCCTTGATGAGCGAGCGGATCGCCGTGGGCGCGGTGTAGAAGATCGTGCAGCGGTGGCGCTCGATCATCTGCCAGAAGCGGCCGGCGTTCGGGAAGGTGGGAATGCCCTCGAAGATGATCTGCGTGGCGCCCGCAGCCAGCGGCCCATAGGCCACGTAGGTGTGGCCGGTGATCCAGCCGATGTCGGCCGTGCACCAGAACACGTCGTCCGGGCGCAGGTCGAACGTCCAATCCATGGTGAGCTTGGCCCACAGCAGGTAGCCGCCGGTGGCGTGCTGCACGCCCTTGGGCTTGCCGGTGGAGCCGCTGGTGTACAGGATGAACAGCGGGTGCTCGGCGCCCACGGGCACCGGCGGGCAGTCGCTGCTCTGGCCCTGCAGCGCCTCGGCGAAGGTCTTGTCGCGGCCCGCCACCATGGCGCAGGCGGTGGCCGTGCGCTGGTAAACGAGGATGCTGCGGATGGTGTCGCAGCCGCCCATGGCCAGGGCCTCGTCCACGATGGCCTTGAGCGGCAGCTCCTTGCCGCCGCGCATCTGGTAGTTGGCGGTGATGACGGCCACCGCGCCCGCATCGATGATCCGCTCCTGCAGCGCCTTGGCAGAAAAGCCCCCGAACACCACGCTGTGCGTGGCGCCGATGCGCGCGCACGCCTGCATGGCGATCACGCCCTCGACCGTCATGGGCATGTAGATGAGCACGCGGTCGCCCTGCTGCACGCCGTTGGCCTTGAGCGCGTTGGCGAACTGCCCCACGCGGGCCAGCAGTTCCTTGTAGGTGACCTGGGAGACGGTGCCGTCGTCGGCCTCGAAAATGATGGCGGTCTTGTTCTCGACCGGGGTGCCGATGTGCCGGTCCAGGCAGTTGGCGCTGGCGTTCAACTGGCCATCGGCGAACCATTCGTAGAACGGCGCCTTGGAGGCATCGAGCGTGCGCGTGAAGGGCCTGTCCCACTGCAGGTTCTCGCGCGCCAGGCGGGCCCAGAAGCCTTCGAAATCCTGCTCGGCCTCGGCGCACAGCGCGTCGTAGCCGGCCATGCCGGAAATGCGCGCGGCCTTCTGCAGGGCTTCGGAGGGCGGGAAAACGCGGTTTTCCACCAGCACGGATTCAATCGTGGACGAGGGCGCACTCATGGGTTTTGTCTCCTGGAGTCAACATAATTTGGCGGTACTTTCGGGGGCCGCACTTACATGCCACTGACGGATGCCGGCGGCCGCCAAAGGCTCCGATGCTACGCCTGTGCAGGCGGCGGGTTTCTGTCACAGGGCAAGCGGCCGGTGCTTCTAGAATCGCGCGAGTTTCATTTCTAGCGATTTTCAAGAAAACCCTCCCATGGCCCTCCCGCAACCCCCCGCTTCCCGCAACGGCAGCAAGTCCCTCACCCCGCTGGCCTCGCTGATCTTCGCCAGCCGCTGGCTGCAACTGCCGCTCTATCTGGGCCTGATCGCCGCCCAGGGCGTGTACGTGTGGCACTTCCTCGTGGAGCTGTGGCACCTGATCGAGGCCGCGTTCGGCCACCAGGGCGCGCTGCAGTCGCTGGTCACCAGCATCGGCTACAAGCCGGGCGTGGAGGTCACGGCGCTGAACGAGACGGTGATCATGCTGGTCGTGCTGGCGCTCATCGACGTGGTGATGATCTCCAACCTGCTCATCATGGTGATCGTGGGCGGCTACGAGACCTTCGTGAGCCGGCTTAACCTGCAAAGCCACCCCGACCAGCCGGAATGGCTGGGCCACGTGAACGCCTCGGTGCTCAAGGTCAAGCTGGGCCTGTCGATCATCGGGATCAGCTCCATCCACCTGCTCAAGACCTTCATCAACGCCGCCAACTACGACGAGAAGGTGCTGATGTGGCAGACGATCATCCACGTGGTGTTCCTGCTGAGCGCCATCGCCATTGCCTACACTGACAAATTGCTGAACGTTTCGCACGAAAAGCACTGAGCGCCCACACCCTCTCCCACCGAGCCCCGGCAAGGCCCCCAAACAGGGGTCTTTCGGGGCTCTTGCCTTAGTACTTGTTGGCCTGATTGCTACCAAAAACATAGCAAACCGGTATCCACCCGGCTCCGCTGCTGCGCCCGCGATTAACACATCGAGCAAACCCGGGTCTTTTGACACAAAAACACCCAATAACTATACTTTTGGAGTGTTTTACAACCTGCAATGCAGGTAATCCGCTCTTTCCGGCCCGCAACGCGGCGCTTTCACCGGAGCGGATCCCGCCAGGAAAACGGCGGCCCGGCCCCAGGCCCGGCCGCTTCCCCCCTGGCCCATGGCCGACCCATTCGGCCCTGATGCCCCAAGGCGCCCGCCCGTTCGTCGGGCTCGGCGCCGCGTGATCCCCGGGAGTCCTCCGACCGACCTCTCCCGGCACGCCCCAGGCCCTTGCGCACCGCCTCGCGTGCCATTCGGGCCGATCCCGGTCACCTCGGTGCCCACCCTTTCGCCGCTGTTCCCGCGCGCCCTGGGCGTCCGGGTTCGGCTGCCGCATCAGGGTCTCGAATGCCCAGGCTTTCGCAGCCCCGCCCGCCTTCGGGCGGCCGGGGCGTGTTCAACCCGTTCCAACCGAGGGAGGACCCACACCGTGGCCAAACAAATCACCATCGAACATGTGTTCAAGGTTTTCGGCGATGCGCCGCAAGCCGCGCTCGAGCTCGCCAGCCAGGGCCTGAGCAAGCAGGACATCCTGGCGCGCACCGGCCATTCCATCGGCGTGTTCGACGCCAGCTTCACCATCGAGGCGGGCGAGATCTTCGTCGTGATGGGGCTGTCGGGCTCGGGCAAGTCGACCCTGTTGCGCATGCTCAACCGGCTGATCGAGCCCACGGCGGGCCGCATCCTGGTGGATGGCCAGGACATCAACGCGCTGTCCGACCGGCAACTGCGCGCGCTGCGCCGCAAGGACATCAGCATGGTGTTCCAGTCGTTCGCGCTCATGCCCCATCTCACGGTGCTGGACAACACCGCGTTCGGCCTCGAACTGGCGGGCGTGGCCCGGCCCGAGCGCCAGCGCCAGGCCGCACTGGCGCTGGAGCAGGTGGGCCTGGGATGCTGGGCCGACAGCTACCCCGACGAGCTGTCGGGCGGCATGCAGCAGCGCGTGGGCATTGCCCGCGTGCTGGCCAGCGACCCGGACGTGATGCTGATGGACGAGCCGCTGGGCGCGCTCGACGCCTTCACGCGCGA
>NZ_BAAJYR010000165.1:0-7562 GCF_057546605.1 Acidovorax sp. KPB24-03
GGCAGGTAGTCGTCGGCGCCCATCTCCAGGCCGACGATGCGGTCCACCGGGTCGCCGCGTGCGGTCAGCATGAGGATGGGAATGGTCTCGCCCTGCGCGCGCAGGCGGCGGCAGATGGCCAGGCCGTCCTCGCCCGGCATCATCACGTCCAGCACCAGCACGTCGAAGCGCTCGCGCGCCAGCAGCCGGTCGAGCGGGCCGGCGCCGTCGACCGTGCGCACGGCGTAGCCGTGGTCGCCCAGGTAGCGCTCCAGCAGCGCCCGCAGGTCGGGTTCGTCATCGGCCACCAGAATCCGGGCCAGCGCATCGGTCATGGAAAAACCCCTGTGATTGACCGCGATGGTAGGGCCGGCCCGCGGCGCCATCGGCATGCCCGTGTCAGGCCATGACAGGGCTGGCGCAGCGGTCATGGTTTGTCATCACTTGGAATGCGCGGGCCATCGTTTTGGAACGGTGGCGCGGCACAGTGGCGGCGAGGGCGCAGCGATCCGCGCACGGCGCCCCACCCAACCGCCACTGTCCTCCCAGGAGTCCGATGCCATGACCGCCCACGCCCCCGCCCATACCGCCGCCCACTCGCCGTCCCACCGCCTTGCGCCCCTTGGGCTGCGCCACCCGCTCGTGGCCGCGCTGCTGCTGGCCGCGGCGCGGCCGCTGGCCGTCATCACCCTGCCCTCGCAGCAGCAGACCATCATGCTGGCCATGGACGTCTCGGGCAGCATGCGCGCCGCCGACGTGCTGCCCGACCGCATCACCGCCGCGCAGAACGCCGCCAAGGCCTTCATCGCCGACCTGCCGCGCCACGTGCGCGTGGGCGTGGTGGCGTTCGCCGGCAGCGCCCAGCTGGCGCAGCTGCCCACGCAAAATCATGAAGACCTGGTGAAGGCCATCGACAGCTTCCAGCTGCAGCGCGGCACGGCGACGGGCAACGGCATCCTGCTGTCGCTGGCCACGCTGTTCCCCGACTCGGGCATCGACATCGCCGCCCTGGGCGGGCGGCAGGCCATGCGCTCGCAGCCCATCGACGAGGTGGGCCGGGCGCAGGGCAGGAAGCCCTTCACGCCCGTGGCGCCGGGCTCCTACACCTCGGCCGCCATCATCATGCTGACCGACGGCCAGCGCACCACGGGCGTGGACCCGCTCGAGGCCGCCCAGTGGGCCGCCGACCGCGGCGTGCGCGTGTACACCGTGGGCGTGGGCACGGTGGCCGGCGAGACGATCGGTTTCGAAGGCTGGTCCATGCGCGTGCGCCTGGACGAGGACACGCTCAAGGCCGTGGCCCTGCGCACCAACGCCGAATACTTCCACGCCGCCACGGCGGCCGACCTGCAGAAGGTGTACGAGACACTCAGCTCGCGCCTCACGGTGGAGAAAAAGGAAACCGAGGTGTCCGCCCTGTTCGCGCTGGCCGGCGCGGTGTTCATGCTGCTGGCGGCCGCGCTGTCGGTGTGGTGGTACGGGCGGGTGATGTAGGCGAAGGTTTCACGCCTGCCGGGGTTCTGGGACCGTCGGGCCTTTGGCATTTTTGGCACCTTTTTGGCCTGCAGCGCAATCAGTACCAGGGCATATCGCTATTAATTCAATAGCAAGCGCGATGCCAGCCGCAATCACGCCGGGTTGTCGATCTCGATGAACCGGTGGGCGATGCCCAGTTGCGCGGCCACCCTTTCGGCCACAGCGGGGGCGCCGTAGCGCTCGGTGGCGTGGTGCCCCGCCGCGATGAAGGCCACGCCCGTCTCGCGCGCCAGGTGGGCCTGCGGCTCAGAGATCTCGCCGGTGACGAAGGCATCGGCCCCGGCGGCGATCGCCCCCTCGAAATAGCCCTGCGCCCCGCCCGTGCACCAGGCCAGCCGCCGGATCGGGCGCGGCTCGGGTGCCACCAGCGTCACGGCGCGACCGAGCACGCTCTCCACATGGCGGGCCAGGGCGTGCGCGTCGGCGAACTCCGTGGGGCCGGCGAAGCCCAGGTCCTGCTCGCCAAAGCGCGCATCGGCGGCCACGCCGAGCATGCGGCCCAGCTGCGCGTTGTTGCCCAGCTCGGCGTGCGCATCCAGCGGCAGGTGGTAGGCGAACAGATTGATGTCGTGGGCCAGCAGGCGCTGCAGCCGCTGCTTCATCCAGCCCGTCACGCGGCCGTCCTGCCCGCGCCAGAACAGGCCGTGGTGCACGAAGATCGCATCGGCCCCGTCCTCGATGGCCGCATCGATCAGCGCCCGGCTGGCCGTCACGCCGCTCACGATGCGCGCGATGCGGTCCTTGCCCTCGACCTGCAGCCCGTTGGGGCCGTAGTCCTTGAAACGCTCGGGCTGCAGCAGGGTGTCGAACGCGCGCTGCAGGTCGTGCCGGGAAACCCCGGGGGTGGCGATGCCGTGGGCGGAGGAAGCGGTGGGGCGGGTCATGGGACGATTGTGGCAGCGCGGTCAGGCACTCGCTGCAGAGGAAGGTCTTGCTGCCTGCATGCCATGCCGCACTGCACTATCGCGCGGGTACCCAGCAAGGCATGGCAGGCGATGACCCAAAAAGCGGGTCACTGGCATGCCAACCAGGAGCCAGACCTTCGCAGGTGGGCCTGAAAAAGCGCTGCGTAGTCAGGCGGTGCTGCCGCGATCACGCTCGGCCGCAATGCAAGACTCTGGCGCCAGGCGCCGATCTTGGGCAACCCGTCGAAAAGCGCGGCGCTCCTTTGAGGGGGGAGGCCCTGGAAATAGCGAAAGATCGGAGCGAACACTGCGTCCACCATGCTGAAGCGGGTTCCGCCGAAATAGGGCCCGGTGAAGAGGGCTGCTTCAAGCCGCACGAGTTTGTCCCGAAAGGCCGTTGCCTTCGCATCGGCTGCCGCAGAACCTTTGGCATTCAGGTAGCCCCAGGCCTCTGTCAGCGTCGCCGATCCGAATTCAATCCACGCGCGGTGCTCTGCGCGTTCCACAGGGTCTTGCGGATGCAGTGGTGCGCCCGCCTGTGTCTCCTCCAGGTACTCGCAAATGGCCATGCTTTCGAACAACACCTGGTGCGCACCGTGGTCGCCATGGATCTTGAGCAAGGGCACCTTGCCGGTCGGCGAGATCTCGAGAAACCAAGCCGGTTTGGCCGAAAAGTCCACGTCGATCCTGTCGAAGGGGGTGTCTTTTTCCAGCAGCACGATCGCGACGCGCTGTACGTAGGGACACAAAGGATGGCTGATGAGGCTGAGTGCAGCGGTCGACATGGTGGGGTCCAATCCGATATGGCGCGTGGAGGGGCAGTGGCATGGAACCACACCGGGACTGCCGCTGGCCCATGCCGTTTTCCGCAGGGGCCAGCAGGCCGTCAGAGCAATTGCCCGCCGGACACATCGAACGACGTGCCGTTGGCCCACGCCAGGTCGCTCGACAAAATGGCTGCCACCGCTCGCCCGATGTCGTCCGGCTGGCCCACGCGGCCCAGTGCGATGCCTTGGGCCACATAGGCGTTGACTCCTTCGTTGTCACGCACCGCCCCGCCCATGAAATCGGTTGCGATAGCCCCTGGGGCAATGGTATTCACCCGGATTCGACGTTCGCCAAGCTCGACGGCCATATAGCGGGTCAATACCTCGATGGCGGCCTTCACTGCCGCATAGACGCTGTAGCCGGGCAGCGTGAAACGCGTGAAGCCCGATGAGACATTCAGGATGCTGCCGCCGTCTTCGATCAGCGGCAGCAGCCGCTGCGTGAGGAAAAGCGGTGCGCGCAGATGGGCATCCACCAGGGCGTCGAACTGCGCCTCCGTCGTGTCGGTGAAAGGGGAATGCAAGCCAATACCAGCGTTGTTTACGAGGTGGTCGAAGCGGTGACGGCCAAAGCACTCTTGCAATGCAGCACCCACGGTATCGCCAAACGCCGCAAAGGATGCGGTGTCGGCCACATCCAGCCGACACATCACTGCCCTGCCGCCCTTTTCCTCGATCTCCCGTTGAAGCGCCTCGGCTTCGGCTTGGCCCGTACGATAGGTTCCGACAATGCCGATGCCGCGCTGGGCCAGATGGCGAGCCATGTTGAGGCCGAGCCCACGGCTTGCGCCGGTAATCAGAGCGATCTTTGCTGTCATCATTGAACTCATTTCCATGATTGATATGGCGGATATCGCCGAGAACCCACAATCTATGGCGAAGCGCTTTTCCAGGCTTGCCTGATGCGCTGGTTCCCTTGCCCGATCGGCTCAACCACTCCAATCTCCGCTCAGCCTCCGTATGGACACCCCCGCCGCCAGCCTGCTCGAAACCGCGCTGAGGAACATGCAACCCGGTGGAAAGACGTCAGGCATTCCCCGCATCGAAGTGCATGTCGACCAGGGACAGGACAGTGAAAACGCGTGCCAGTACCGCGCCATGGCATGTTTCATCCTGCAAGGAAGCAAGCGCGTCTCCTTCGGGGACAAGGTGCTGCGTTACGAGGCTGGCCACTATCTGGTCAGCGCCCTGGATCTGCCGCTCATGGGACAGGTCTACAGCGACGCCCGGCAACGGCCCTATGTCGCGCTCACGCTGGTGCTGGACCCCGCGCTGCTCAATGAGTTGATTCTGTCCATGCCTGTAGCGCAAGACGACGAAGGCAGCGAACCGGGTTTGTCAACCGCGCCCATGACCCGGGAGATCGAGGATGTCCTGGCGCGCGCCTTGCGGCTGATGGACCGCCCCCAGGACATCTCCATCCTCGCGCCACTGGTGGAAAGAGAGTTGCTCTATCGGCTGTTGTCGGGCCAGCACGGCAAACTGTTGCGCCAGATCGCGAGTGCCAAGGGTCCACTTCCGAAGGTTCGCAAAGCCATCGGCTGGATTGGCCAGAACTTTGATCGGACATTCAAGGTCGATGACGTCGGCGCAGCCTGTGGAATGAGCCGGGCGACTCTCAATCGAAGCTTCCGGGAAATCACGGGCCTCAGCCCGTTGCAGTATCAAAAGCAGCTTCGACTGCTGGAGGCGCGCCGCCTGCTGATCAGTGGCGATTACAACGTCTCCGGCGCGGCCTTTGCGGTGGGCTATGAGAGTTCATCGCAATTCAGCCGCGACTATCTGAGGCAATTCGAAGCCAGCCCCAGCCAAGACTTGCGACGCAGCGGCACCCTGCTGCCTTCAAGGCGAGCGGCCTGACAGCGATGGGCCATCACTGCGCAATCTCCGTGGCTTTTCTGCATCGGCCCTGCGTCGACCGCCTACCCGCCGCGCGCGTTGCCTTCAAGGTTCTCGGGTGTGGCGCACCGGATCGTCACCCCTGCGTTTTTAGGACAAAGAGACCCAAAGCCGCCCGTTCCCGGCCTGCACTAGTCACCTGCAACCAGGTCGCGCACGACAGCGTTCAAGCCCGACACCACGCGCGCCAATTTGTCGAAGTCGACTTTGTCCGGCGTATCCTGGGCCGTGTGATAGTAGGGATACCGGTACGGAGCGGTGTCCGTCACCATCAGCGCCGGTATGCCTTCGTCCAGGTAGGCAGCGTGGTCGGAAAAATCCACGCCCGGCACGAACCGGGGTGCGGCGACTCCCTCGGACGGAAAAGCCGCCTGCGCGCGGAACGATTGGACGACCCGGCGAACGAGGCGCCAATCGGCAGTGGTCGCGACGAAGCCGATGAAGTCGCCCTGACTGGGATAGAACTGGTTGAGTGGCCAGGGATACTTTTGAGAATCTGGTTCGTCAGAAAAGTACCCCATCGTCTCCAGCGACAGCATGGCCTTGACCGTCATGCCCCGGGATACCAAGCCTTTTGCATGAACGACGCTCCCCATCTGTGAGGTACGAAAGTACGGGGGCTCTTCATTGGTGTACAGGACAAGGATGACGTCTGACCGCGCGGTTTCAGCGCCAGCTTTCAGGCTCTTCGCCAGTTCCAACACCGCTGCGGCACCGGTGCCGTTGTCATTGGCACCTGGACTTCCTTGGGCCGAGTCGTAGTGCGCCCCAATGACGACGGCACTGCGGCCCGGCGCCGACGGGCTTGGAATGGTGACTTCCAAGTTGCGCACGACCTTGCCAGCGACGCTGAATTCCTCGCGCCGCACCACGAAGCCGGAGCCCGCGAGTTCGGATTCGATGTATGCGGAGGCGGCTTCCAGCGCTTCGTAGTGCCGCCGGTTGTGCTCGGTGGACGCAATGGCCGTCACGTGTCTTCGCAACCGGCCCGAGAGTTCCCGTTCCTGGGCGCTCATGGCGGGGAGCGGTCCCCGGTGTGAACTCCCCGGCATGGTCGTCATGGCCACGACGAAAGCCAGGAGGCCGAACAACACCAGGGCCAAGGCGCCACAAATTCGCAGCAGGCTCTGAAAAACTGCGTTCATTCTCAAATCTCAAATCTTAATTCTCAAGCGAGACGTGATTCCGTTTGAACGCTCCGGGGTGTCGGGTCTTGGCGCCCTCTTCCCCTTTACGTACGCGCCGAAGGCTGCCAGCCGCGCGAAGCCAGCGGCACGAAGCCCAGCGCGAACCCCAGCACGCCCATGGCCGCTACGTAGTGGGCATTGGCCAGCACGTCGTGCTGCTGCCACAGCGTGATGAGGATGGGCGTGATGCCGCCGAACACCGCATAGGCCATGTTGTACGAGAAGGACAGGCCGGTGAAGCGCACCTCGGGCGGAAACGCCCGCACGCCCACGATGGGCAGCAGCGCGATCGAGCCCACGAACAGGCCGATCAGCCCGTAGTTGAACACCAGCGTGGCCGGCGTGCCCGGCAGGCCCGTGTAGAACAGGTAGGTGGTGACCACCAGGCCGCCCCAGCCCACCAGCATCACCGGGCGGGTGCCGAAGCGGTCCGTGGCCCAGCCGACGAGTACGCAGCCGATGGTGAGCGTGAGCGTGGCGACCGCGTTGGCCTCCAGCGCCAGCGTGGCGGGAATGTGGAACACCTTCTGCAGGTAGGTCGGCGTGATGAGCACCACCACCACGATGGCGGTGGACAGCACCCAGGTCATCAGGGCCACCAGCAGCATGGCGCCGCGGTGGTCGCGCAGCACGGTCTTGACCGGCAGTTCGCGCGCCACGGCGCGGCGGGCGGCCAGTTCCTGGAACACGGGCGTTTCGTGCAGGAAGCGCCGCAGATACACCGACACCAGGCCGAACACGCCGCCCAGGATGAACGGAATGCGCCAGGCGAATTCCTGCACCTCGGCGGGCGCGTAGCTGCGGTTGATGCCGATCGCCACCAGCGACCCGAGCAGGATGCCGCCCGTGATGCCGGCCGTGAGCGTGCCCACGCCCAGGCCGTAGCGGTTGGCGGGCACGTGCTCGGCCACGAACACCCAGGCCCCGGGCATCTCGCCGCCGATGGCCGCGCCCTGCAGCACGCGCATGGCCAGCAGCAGCAGCGGCGCCGCCACGCCGATGCTGGCGTAAGTGGGCAGCAGGCCGATGACCAGCGTGGGCACGGCCATCAGGAAGATCGACAGCGTGAACATTCGCTTGCGGCCCAGCTTGTCGCCGAAGTGGGCAATGATGATGCCGCCCACGGGGCGCGCCAGGTAGCCGGCGGCGAAGATGCCGAAGGTCTGCAGCTGGCGCAGCCAGTCGGGCATGTCGGCCGGAAAGAACAGCCCGCCCAGCACGGCGGCGAA
>NZ_BAAJYR010000166.1:0-7537 GCF_057546605.1 Acidovorax sp. KPB24-03
CGCAGCACCGGCAGGCCCCGCCCCTCGTAGCCGAAGCGTGTCGTGCGGCCCGAGCAATCGGTATAGGCCACCAGATTGCCCGCCTCGTCCCAGCGCAATTGCTTGGTGCCGCCCTGGGCATCGGTCACCTCGACCGGCCGGCCCAGGCCGTCGTACTGGTAGGCCGTGGTCTGCCCTAGCGGGTCGGTCATCCGCACCAGATTGCCCTGCGCGTCGTAGGTGCGCCGCCACTCGAAGCCCATGGCATCGCGCAGCGTGGTCACCCGGTCCATCGCGTCGTATTCCAGCGCCGTGGACTGCCCCAGCGCATTGACGAGTTGCACCACGTTGCCGCGTGCGTCATGGCGCAGCGTGGTGCGCCGGCCCAGCGGATCGATACTGCCTTTGGCCGTTCCGGTGGCATCGAACGGCGTTGCCTCCCTCAACTCCTCGGGCGTGCCCTCGGCGGTGACGGTGGCCACGATGTTGAAGCGCGCATCCCAGTGGTACGCCGTCACGCGGCCCAGCCCGTCGGTGTGGCGGGTGATGCGCTCGTGGGGCAGATACGTGAAGCGGTCGTCGTCCTGGCCGGGGATGGGGGCATCGGCGCACCATGAACGCAGCACGCGGCCGTGCGGGCCTTCCGCGTCGTACTGGGCGAAGTAGCGGTGGCCGCTGGCCTTGCGGTAGCCCACCAGCACGCCCGAGCGCCAGGCGTACTGGCGGTAGGGCTGGGTGCCGTGCTGCGTGGCGACCAACTGGCCCTGCGCGTCGTAGTCGTAGGACGCCAGCAACTGGCTGCCGATGTGGCCCGGCACCCGCAACTCCACCGTGGACAGGCGCGCGCCGCGCAGGGGATCGTCGGGGGACGGTGCCCCGGTGGCCGGGGTCCAGGTCAGGCGCAACTGCCGTCCCGCCGAATCGGACAGGCCGACGAGGCGCGGTCGTGCGAAGGGAGACGAGAACGCCCCTGCGCTCGCAGCGCCACTGGCCGCACCCTTTGCCATGGCCTGCTCGTGGGCCTGCCGTGCGCTCCAGGTCAGCACCTCGCCCGTGCCTGCATCGGCGTCACCCGCCACCCAGTGCAGCGCCACCGCATTGCCGTTCGCATCCTGCAAGCGTGCCAGGGGCAGGCGCCACTGCTCGGGGGCATGCTGGCGGTAATGGTGCTCCAGTCCGCCCTTGTGCGCGATGACCCACAGGCCGTCCTCCGGGTGGCGCACGGTGAACTTCTCGTAGGGATCGAACCACTCGCCGCCCACGGCGACGTGGGGCAGCGGCACATGGCGGCCCGCCTCGTCCAGCAGCACCATGCCGTCGGCGGACAGGCGCAGCTCCTGCGCCATCGGGTGGCTCCAGCCGCGGCCCCAGGGGCCGTCCTCGGCGAGACCCGAGCGGTAGCGCCGCCGCCAGACCAGGGCCAACTCGGGGGAGGGGCCGGGCAGGGTGAAGTCGGTCTCGTCCATGAGTTTTTGGCCGCTGGAGAGGATGACCGGCCCGCCGATGGCGCACAACTCGCACCCGCCCTTGCCGTTGGGATCCTGGCGGTTGCTGTGTTCCTTGGTCTCGTGCGTGTCGTTCTTGCCCTGGCTCTTGGTGCTGGTCTTGAACTTCTTGCCCGCCAGGGCGGCCAGCAGCGCGAGGCCCCCGTGCAGCAGCCATTGGGCAAACTGCTTGCGCGCCGCCTCCTTCTGCGGCTCGGTCATATGGGAACTCCAGGTGTCCATCATGGCCTTGAGTTCCTGCGCGGCGGCGACGCCCGCCTCGCCCATCGCGAGCGCCCGGTCAGCCACCACGGCGCCCCCCATCACCTGCCCGATCACGGGAATGCCCTGGGCCGCGGACGCCGCCATCGACAGGGCCAGTCCGGTGTAGGTGGACGGGTCCTGCAGCAACTCCATGGCCTGTTCGATCTCCTCCTTGGCGGCGTCCGTGAAGTGAGCCGCGGTCATGCCGCCCAGCACGTCGGTGGTGTTGTGAATCAATTGCTGGGTCTCGGGCGCCAGCTGGCTCAGGATGGAATTGGTGAGGGTAATCACGCCGTTGACCACCATCTCGCCGCCTTCGTGCACCACGGACTTGACGTAGGTGACGTGCTCGTTCACCCGGTCACGGACATTGGTGAACCAGCCCACGATGGTGCTGGCGGGATCGTGCTGGCCCTGGTCCATGGCGCCGTAGCGGTTGGACATGTCGGTGCCGTGTTCATGGATGGTGCCCAGCGGGATCTGGATGGCCTTGCTGTTGTTGCGGTGCCAGGCCGTGCCCTGCTTGCCGCTGGGCTTGAGCTTGACGTAGGTCCAAGGATCGAACGTCCAGCCGTCGGCCACCTGCGTGATCGCGCCTTCGCCTCCGCTGAATATGTGCGTGCCCATGGTGTTTACCTCCCTTGGCCGTCAGCCGTTTTTTTCGTTCTGGAGAAAGCGCGCGGAATAGGTCGTTGCCACCGCGCCCGTGTCATGTCCGTGCGCCGGGGTACGACGGTGTGGGGGCGCCTCCGTACCGATGGTGCGTTCCAGTGCCACGGCCGCTGCTGCGGTGCCCTCGTCCAGCGCCCACGACAGGATGGAGTTGGGCGGTCGCGCATCGTGGCGCAGGCGCTGTGCGGCAAGGGCCCAATGCACCGGGCCCGTGGCGGCACCGACCTGGCCGATCACGGCGGCGGGCTCCCAGTCGATGGGGTTCCATCCTGGCCCCATCCGGGCCCGGGTGGGAATCTGTGCCATCGCCCGCCAGGTGGACCCATCGAAATCCGAGACGGTGTAGCCCACGTTGCCTGCTTGCCAGCGGGCATGGGCCAGGGCAGAGCGCAAGGCGTGTTGCAGCGCCTCGGGCTCCGGGGCCTGCTGGGGAAGTCGATGCGCGGTGGCATTCGTTGCCAGCGCGGGCGGGTGCAGCACCAGCCCGCGGCCGGTGGCGTCCCGCGTGTCCGGAGCGGCCTGCAGCCAGAGGGCAGCGGCGGCTTCGCTGGCGATGCAGCCGTCGGCATGGCGGTCCGTGAGCAACGCAGTGCGGGCATGGGCCGCTTGCAGGGTCGCGGTATCGAGCAGGCTGTCCACGGCCATCAGCAGCGCCGTGCCGCATGCCGGATCGCAAGGGCCGAGGGCCTGCAGTGCGGCAAAACCTGCCGTGTGCCCGCCGCGAACGAAGCGGCACTGCACGGCACCGAGCGTTGCGCTGGCCGCAGGGCCGGCCCAACGCCCGAGTTCGGCCAGGGCCTGCTGCCAAAGATCGGTGCCTTCGCTGTCGCTCATGCGCTCGGGCAGGGCCAGCGCCATACGGGCGGGAGCGGCCCACTCCGCATCGTGTCCCGGCTGTGCCATCGAAGACACCACGTCGGCCAAGGCGGCACCGAGCAGCCGGGCGAGGCGGGATATGCCCACTGCGCCCGATGTGATCTCCGGGCACGGTGCGGTCGTGATGGCATGCGGGCCGACGCCGGGGTGCGCTGCCTTCTGGAACCGTTTTTGCAGGCCCACCCAGGACGCGGCGGACTGCCAGGCGCTGGTGCCGGCCGAGGTGACGGCTCCAGCGTGTGCGATGTGCCAAACGCCAGGCGCGGCGGCTGCGGTCGAAAGAGGTGGCATCTCGATGGATCAGGGCAAGGGGGATGGGTTGCGGGGGGCGCGGGCATGGGCCGCGACGTGCGCCAGGCCGATCCGCTCCAGTGCGGGCGGCACGATCACGGCGCGCCACAGCAGCGAGGCGCGCTGCGTTGCGGTGTCCACCAGCAGCGTGTCCCAACGCAGTTCCTGGGGCGGGAGCAGCGTGCCGCCTGCGGTCTCCGCCTGCACGGTCAGGGTCAGTTGCGGCCACGTGAAATACAGCGGGCCCGCTTCCGACATTCCATGCAGGGCCAGGGTGTGGCCCGGTCGCGGCACCTCGCGCAACTGCAGGGCATCGGGCGCAGCGTTGTGGTGGCGCGGGTCGAAGTCCTCGGGCAGTTCGGGCGCGCGGGTCGCTTGCCAGGTGCCGCCGAAGGTGCCCTGCAAGTCGCGGCGCGGGACGTGGTGTGGCGGGACATGGCCGAGGGCGATGGGGTCGAGGGTGTCGTCCCAGGCGGTAATGGCTCGGTCCAGCGGTTCGATCCACGGCAGCGGTGCGCCTTTGGCGGCTGCGGCGCTGCGGTACCAGCCCATGCCCTCCGGGTTGGGCTCGAAGGCATGCACCTGGCCGGTTTGCGTGTCTTTCTCCTGCCCGCCGAATGCAAAGGGGCGCAGGAGCGGGATGCGCAATGCGGTGGCGTCGTTCGAGGCCCGCAGCCTGCCGATCAATCCAAGTTCGGGCAGCCAGGTGCGTGGAGCGAACGCGCGCAGTTCGATCAGGCGTCGCGATCCACTGGTGCCGAGGTAGTCCGCTGCGGCATCGATCCATGGTCGTGGGCAGCCGTCCGGCGCAACGGCCCAGCCGTTCACGATCAGATCGAAGCAGGGCTTGGGCGGCACGTACTCGGTCTCCAGGCAGGTCCAGAGTTCATGGTGGCGTGCTGCGATGGCAGCAGCCTGGGCCGCTTCCAGGGGCAGGCTGCCGAGCGTCTGGCGCACCCCCTCCCGCGAAATGGCGGCCTGGTCCCTTGCTGCCGCAAGTTGGGGCGGCAGGCCCGCCGCCTCAGCCAGTTGCCACGTTCCCTTGACGATCAGCAAAGCCGCGTTGCGCCGCTCGGCGTCCTGGTGCGGAAAGACCTGCGTGCGAAACGGCGTGTGGTTGAGGACCGGGCACGTCATGGCGATGGCGGATCGGCTTGCAGGCTGGCCACCAACTGCACGGTCTCCACCGCGGCCATCTGCCGGGCGGCGAGGTCTTCGTGGGACAGCGTAAACGGACGGTCGGTGACCGCGGCATGCTCCACGTAGAGCCAGCTGCGCAGCGCATGCCCGACGTCGAAGGCGTGCGTCAGGCGATGGGTCTGCGTGATCGGCTGGCCCGAGCGGATGCGGATGGCATCGAGCGCCCAGAGTCGATCCTTGAGTGCAGGATCTGTCCATCGGGTGATTTGGTCCGGCTCCAGCCCCGTGCAGCCGTTGGCCGCGAACACTTTGCAGACGAGGGCGCGCAAGGCGCGTTGGCGCTCGTCGGAGGTGCCCTGGGAGTTCACCAGCTCGCCCGGCACGTGGCCGAACACCAGCCGCAGGACGTCGCGCTCGCCCGGCTCCAAGGGCCGCTCCTGCCGTTCGATGAAATCGAGCACCGGCAGTAGCCCTTCGATGCGCCCCGCAAGGGCCGCGACCCGCAGCGCCGTGTCGTTGGGCACCCGGAGCCCTTGCAGGACGGCACCCAGGGCCGTTTCGGGTTCGCGCGCGGCCCACAGCGCGAGCGCGGCGTCGGCCGCGGCGGCCCAGCCGATGGGGTGCGATTGCTCGGTGGGGCCGTCTGCGGCGGTGATGCGGTCGATGTAGTGCCGCAGCTCAGGCTGCAGCCGGTGCCCGCCCATCACGCCCAGGGCCTGCAGCGTGGTGATCTGCCGGGCGAGGTCCTGGCCCTGCAGCACGGCCTTCCATTGTTCTTCTGCCCGGGGTGGCACCTGCCCCATGCGCGCGCAGGCCAGCAGGCACGCATCCGGGTCCGCTCCGCGCACCGCTGCCGCATGGACTGCGGCAATGTGCTCCGGCAATGCGAGCCGTCCCGCCAGTTCCACGCCGCAGGCCAGCAGCTGGGCGTCGTCCGACGCCAGAAGGTGGCCGCAGGTATCCGGTGCGGCATAGAACCACAGGGCATCCCGAACGCAGACGGGTTGCGCTGCATGCAGGCGGGCGATGAGGTCCAGGCGCGTCGCCACATCGGTTTGGTGCTGCTCTGCCAGCGCAACGCGCACGAACGCGGCACCTGCGATTTCCTCGGGCTGGGCCTTGCCGTCGAGAATCGCCGCCGCGTCCAGGCAGGCGGCGCCGTAGTAGCGGCCGACGGCGATGAGCGCGTCCAGGCGCTGATCGACGGCCTTCAAGGCGCGCAACGTATGCCCACCGCGCAACATGCCCGAGCGCCGGCCGTAGGCTCGGACGGCGATCCCCATCTGCCGGTTCAGCATGCCGGGCAATGGCGGCGGTGTGGAAGGTCGAATGCGAGAAATCATGGGCCGTAAAGGAAGGGCGGTAGCGGTCCTGCCACGCGATGACGGTCTGCCTCGCACCGCGAACGCAGTGGCGGCCACGGCGCGGCGCAGAAAGGTCAGTTCAACTCGATGGAGCCGCCTTCGACGCGATGGGTTTCGACCGCCGCCGATGTGATCTGGTGGCCCCGGATTTCGACCGATCCATCCTGCGAGAACTGCATGCGCGCATCGGCGCAGCGCAGCAGCACGCTGCTGACCGCGCTCAATTCGAGCTGGGTCACTTCCAGCGACAGCGCCCCGGTTGCCCGGTCGAATTGCCAGGGCGCAGCGGCGGGCGCGCCAGGGCAGGGCCAGGCCGCGACGATCAGCGCTGGCAAGGGCGCGTCTCCTGGCACCGCCGATGGAAGGTCCGCAGGCAGGGCCGCGAGTACGTATTGGCCTTCGATCACCCCTGGCATCTGGGATGCCAGTGCCGCACGATGTTCCTGCCCTCGGTACTGCAGGGTCACGGTCCCATCTGTCTCCTTTCGCAGGACTTGCGCTGGCAGGAAGGACCATGCGGAATCGGTGGGCGAGGCGACCAAGGATGAGGCATTTCGGAGCATGCGGGGATCAGTTTTCATGGATGCCCCCGGAAAGGGTGGTCACATCGCTGGAGCCGATGAGGCGGATGCTGTTGCCGTTGGCGGTGATGGTGCCGTCGGCCTGGAGGGTGATCGAACTGGCACCGACTTTCAGCGTAATCGTCTCCGCATCCATGGTGATGCTGGAGCCGCCACCACCGCCACCTTCTCCACCGCCCGAGGAGGACGGTGCGGTCACGTTCTTGGTCAGGCCCGCGCCACCGCCCCCACTGGCATCTCCGCCGCCACCCCCTACGTTGAGGCTGTACTTGGTGCCGACCACCGTGGTCTGATTGGTGCCCACCTTGATGTCTTGGTCGCTGCCCACCATGGTGCTTTGGTTCTTGCCCACGATGGTGGCCATGATCGCCCCGACATTGAGGTTATAGACCACGCCCACGTTTTCCATGCGGCCGATGCCCACGTTCTGCATGGAGGCGATGCCGATGGTTTCGGTCTTGAACTTGCCGACCTTGATCGACCAGTTGTTGCCGATCTTGTCCTTCTCATTGCGACCGATGGTTTTTGTCCGGTTCTTGCCGATGCTCACCGTCTCGTCGATACCGACGTCCTCGCGGCGGTTGTCCCCGATGCTGATCCGCTCATCATGATCCACCCGCTCGGTGCGGTTGTTGTGGACCGTGATGTCCTCATTCCGGTCCACTGTTTCCGTCCGGTCGCGGTAGATGACGTTGGTCTCGTCCCGGTCGATGGTCTTGCGGCGGTCCTGACCCACCCAGTGGTCTTCATCGTTCTCGACCTCGATGAGCTGGTCCTTCTGCGCATGCAGCCACAGTTGCTCGGCCCCGGCCTTGTCCTCGAAGCGGATAGCGTTGGCATCGCCCGCGCCGTTCTTCAGGCCGTCGCCGAAGGCCCCGCCCTTCTG
>NZ_BAAJYR010000167.1:0-7451 GCF_057546605.1 Acidovorax sp. KPB24-03
CCGGGCCGGTGCCCGATGGCTTGCTGCGAGCGGCCGTGCTGGAGCATTGCCTGCAGACGCCGGCACCGCAGCCGCTGGAGCGGGCCGGCTTCGACGAGGCGGCCCGCGCCGACATCGCGGCCCGCCTGGCGGTCCGGGTGTCGAGCAATGCCGGACCTGGTTTGGCGGAGCAACTGGCCCAATCGAAGCAGCTGCAGGCCCTGGCGGACCTGCGCCTGGATTCGCAGGCGATGAGTGCGTGGTTTGCCGAGGTCCGCCCAGCGAGCGGCAGCGACGGGGCGCAGGCGGCGCAACCCACGGAGGAAGGAGCGCCAGCCCAGGAGGCGCCCTGGGTGCAGGCCGTCTCCACGGCGCTTGTGCGCGCCGAGGAAGAGGCCGAGGGACGGGACACCCGGGTGCCGGTGATCACGCGCGAGACCGTGCGTTCGGCCCTGAAGGACATCATCGCCAACATCGAGGGCTCTTCCCGGCTGCGGCTGAGCAGCGGCGGGCTGGTCGGGGTGGGGCTGCGGCAGATCACGTCGTCGATCAGCGCGGTGGCGAGCGCCTTCTTCCTGCGCGGGCGGGTCGATGGCCGGGCGCAGCGCGGCCGCCAGGCGGTCTTCGAGATCGCCATGCCCCCCTACGACATGGAGCTGGTGCTGGGATCGCAGCGCCAGGCCTCCAAGCAGATCGGGGTCGGCGCCTTCGTCGGGCCGGACATCGGTGTGGCCAAGGCGGGGGTCAACCTCGATACCGTGTTCTACGGCAAGGAAGAGGCCGAAATCCAGGGCATCTCCCTGCGCCTGCCGCGGGTCGGCCGGCCGGTGCCGGAGCTGCGGGCGGAGTTCTCGGCGCTGGTGGACGCGTTGCTCGACGGCAGCGAGGGCGGGGCGCAGGCGGACGACGCCACCCCGCTGCTGCAGCGCCTGCTGCAGGAATTTCCCGAGCTGACGGTCAACCGCATCGGCCTGGCCGGCGATGGCCGCCGCCGGCATGGGCTGGGTGCCGACCTGATGGGTTCGATCGGCAAATGGGGCGCCAAGGTGAGCGCCGGCGTGGGCGGCTTCGTGGAGGCCCAGCGCAACGTCACCAAGCACTATGCCGACGCCACCGGGCGCATGCGCGTGGAGCGGTCGATCGCGGGGCATGCCACGCGGGTCGGGGCCGGGGCCAAGGCGTCGGCCGGCCCGTCCACCAGCGTGGCTTCGAGCACCTCGTTTTCCGGCGGGGTGGACCTGGCGCTCGCGGCGGTGCAAGCCGGCGTGAGCGCGGAGCACATCCTCGCGGGCCAGTTCCAGCGGCGGGAGGCGGTGTACGAGGACGGCCGCCTGCACCCGATGTCGTTCGTTGAGACGGAGTACCAGAAGGTCGACGCCTTCATGAACGCAGTGACGCCGGAGCTCGGAGAATGGGTGGAGGCCGGCGCCGACCCTGAACGCCTGGATGGCCTGCTGGCCGACATCCGCGACCACGCGGCGCCCACCCACAGCTTCGCCGCGCGCTACATCGTGACGCCCGAGGCCCGCGCGCGCGACGATGCCTACCGCTCGTCGATGCAGCTGTGCGCGCAGCACCCGAGCGGCCTGCCGCAGGCGGTCTCCGCGCTGGCCGAAACGATCGAGGCGCAGTGGAAGGACCCGGCGGCCAAGCAGCCCTATTCGCTGCGCTCGTACGAGCGCAACACGGTGCAGAAGACGCAGGGCGTGGATCTGGTGGTGCAGATGGCGAGCGTGCAGGCGGCCGAGGCCTCGCACATCGACAACCGCCTGGATGTTCCGGCACAAAGGCCCCGCCGCGCGTGAGGCGCGGGGGATCGATCTTCCATCCCGGGGATGTCAGCCGGTCATGGGGCGCCGTGCCTTGCGCAGGCGCCTGCCGCCCGCACCATCCCCCGGGCGGGGATGGTGCGGGCGGCGCCCTTGCGTTCAGCGGGCCTTGGCCGCTGCCGCGTTCGCCGCGGCCAGCGCGGTCATGTTGACCACGCGGCGCACGGTGGAGGAGGGCGTCAGCACATGGGCCGATGCCGCGGCGCCCAGCAGGATCGGGCCGATGGTGGTGCCGTGGCTGCCGGTGGTCTTGAGCACGTTGAACAGAATGTTCGCCGCGTCCAGGTTGGGGCAGATCAGCACGTTGGCCGAGCCCGACAGCGTGCCCTCCAGCAGCGCGGTGTGGCGGATCTTCTCCGACAGGGCCGAGTCACCGTGCAGCTCGCCGTCGCACTCGATGTGGGGCGCCGCCTTCACGAACAGGTCGCGTGCCGCGCGCATCTTGCGGGCCGAGGGGCGCGTGGACGAGCCGTAGTTGGAGTGCGACAGGAACGCCACCTTCGGCGGCAGGCCGAAGCGCTGCACTTCCTCGGCCGCCATCAGCGCGATCGCGGCCAGTTGCTCGGCATCGGGCGCCTCGTTGATGTACGTGTCGGCGATGAACAGCGTGTGCTGGTCCAGCGTGAGCGCGTTCACCGTGGCGAAGTCCGGCGTGCCTTCCTTCAGACCGATCACCTGGCGCACATGCTCCAGGTGGTGGTCGAAGCGGCCCACCAGCCCGCACAGCAGCGCGTCGGCGTCGCCCAGGCGCACCATGAGCGCGCCGATCAGCGTGTTGGAGCGGCGCACCGCGGCCTTGGCGGCCTCGGGCGTGATGCCGTCGCGGCCCATGAGCTGGTGGTAGGCCTCCCAGTACTGGCGAAAGCGCGGATCGTCCTCGGGGTTGCAGATCTCCACGTCCTTGCCCGGCTGCAGCCGCAGGCCGGCCTTCGCGATGCGCGTGGCGATGACGGCGGGGCGGCCGATCAGGATCGGGCGCGCCAGGCCTTCGTCGACGGCCACCTGCGCCGCGCGCAGCACGCGGTCGTCCTCGCCCTCGGCATAGGCCACGCGCTGTGGCGCGGCCTTGGCGGCGGTGAAGACCGGGCGCATGAACATGCTGGTCTGGTAGACGAAGCGGGTGAGGCTTTCGCGGTAGGCCGCGTAGTCCTGGATGGGCCGCGTGGCCACGCCCGAGGCCTCGGCCGCCTTGGCCACGGCGGGGGCGATGCGCAGGATCAGGCGCACGTCGAAGGGCGTGGGGATGAGGTAGTCGGGGCCGAAGGACAGCTCCTGGCCCGCATAGGCCGCGGCCACCTCGTCGCTCATCTCGGCCTTGGCGAGGTCGGCGATCTCGCGCACGCAGGCCAGCTTCATCTCCTGCGTGATCTTGGTCGCGCCGCAGTCGAGCGCGCCGCGGAAGATGTACGGAAAGCACAGCACGTTGTTGACCTGGTTCGGATAGTCCGAACGGCCCGTGGCGATGATGCAGTCGGGGCGCACGGCCTTTGCCAGCTCGGGGCGGATCTCGGGCTCGGGGTTGGCCAGGGCCAGGATGATCGGCTTGTCGGCCATGGTCTTGACCATCTCGGCCGTCAGCACGCCGGGGGCCGAGCAGCCCAGGAACACGTCGGCGCCGTTGACCACGTCGGCCAGCGTGCGGGCCTCGGTCTTTTGAGCGTAGCGGGCCTTGGATTCGTCGAGGTTCGCGCGGCCGTCGTGGATCACGCCCTTGGAGTCCACCACGAAGATGTGCTCGCGCTTCACGCCCAGGCCCACCATCACGTCCAGGCAGGCGATGGCGGCGGCGCCCGCGCCCGACACGGCCACCTTCACCGCGCCGATCTCTTTGCCCACCAGTTCCAGGCCGTTCAGCAGCGCGGCGCTGGAGATGATGGCCGTGCCGTGCTGGTCATCGTGGAACACCGGGATGTTCAGGCGCTTGGAGAGTTCGCGCTCGATGTAGAAGCACTCGGGCGCCTTGATGTCTTCCAGGTTGATGCCGCCGAGCGTGGGCTCCAGCGACGCGATGATCTCCACCAGCTTGTCGGGATCGCGCTCGGCCAGCTCGATGTCGAACACGTCCACGCCCGCGAACTTCTTGAACAGGCAGCCCTTGCCCTCCATCACCGGCTTGCCAGCCAGCGGACCGATGTCGCCCAGGCCCAGCACGGCCGTGCCGTTGGTGATCACACCCACCAGGTTGCCGCGCGCCGTGTAGTCGAACGCCAGCGACGGGTCGGCCTGGATGTCCAGGCAGGGGTAGGCCACGCCCGGCGAATAGGCCAGCGACAGGTCACGCTGGTTGGACAGCGGCTTGGTCGGCGTGACCGAAATCTTGCCGCGGCTGGGGTTGCGGTGGTATTCGAGCGCGGCTTCGCGCAGGGCCTGCTCGGCTGCGGACAGTGTGTGTTGTGTCATGGATGGAGATCCTAGGGAGAAATGCGCAGGGAGCTTACTCCAAGCGGGGCGCGGAAATCCTCCCTGCCAATGCGGATTGCGCATGGCGTGCAACGCGTTCGCAAGGGCCCGCGCGATGGCGCCGCCATGGTGCGGGCATCCCGTCGCCATGGTGTCGCCATCGCGCCGCCATCGCACGGCTTCAGAAGCTTTCCCACGCTTCCTGGCTGTCCTTCGGAGGCAGTGCGCGCGGCGCGGGCCGTGCCGCCGCCCTGGCGGGGGGGGAGTGTGCGGGCCGGCTGGCTGCGATGCACAGGCGCCTCGCGCGGGCGCAGGAGCGGGGCATGCGCCCTGGCCGCAGCCGGCGGTGCCGAAGGCAGGGGCGCGGCTTCGTCGAGCTTGAAGACGCCCACGGCGGCCACCAGCTGCTTGACCTGCTGGTCGAGGCTGTCGGCCGCCGCCGCGGATTCCTCCACCAGGGCCGCGTTCTGCTGCGTCACCTGGTCGAGCTGCATCACGGCTTCGTTGATCTGGCTGATGCCCGAGGTCTGCTCCTGGGTCGCCGACGTGATTTCCTGGATCAGGTGGCTGACGCGCTGGACCTGCCCGACGATGTCCTCCATGGAGGTGCCCGCCGCATTGACGAGCTGGCTTCCGTTGGCCACCTTGTCCACGCTGTCGTGGATGAGCGTCTTGATCTCCTTGGCGGCTTCGGCGCTCTTTTGGGCGAGGCTGCGGACCTCGCTGGCCACCACCGCGAAACCGCGGCCCTGCTCGCCGGCCCGGGCCGCCTCGACGGCGGCATTGAGGGCCAGGATGTTGGTCTGGAACGCGATGCCGTCGATGACGCCGATGATGTCGGCAATCCGCTGGGACGAGTGGTTGATCTCCCCCATCATCGACACGACCTGCCCGACCACCTCGCCGCCCTTTTGCGCGGCCTGGCTGGCGGACTGGGCCAGTTGGGCGGCCTGCTTGGCGGTGTCCGCGCTGCTCATCACCGTGCTGGTCAGCTCCTCCATGGAGGCAGCGGTTTCCTCCAGGTTGCTCGCCTGCTCTTCGGTGCGTTGCGACAGGTCGGCGTTGCCGGTGGCGATCTGGGTCGCGCCCACGGCGATGTTGCCGCTGCTCGCGCGCACCGTGCCGACCACCTCGCGCAGCGAGGTCTGCATGGTCTGCATGGCCGCCACCACGCTGCCCGGAGCAGCGCGGGAGGTGTCGATGGGGACGGTCAGATCTCCCTGCGCGATGGCACCGGCCACCCGGGCCACATCGCCTGGCTCGCCGCCCAACTGGCGCGTGAGCCCCCGCGTGAGCAGGACGCCGACCAGGATGCCCAGGACCACGCCGCCGATCGTGAGGCTGATGAGGATGAGGCGCACCTGGAGGTAGATCTCGGTGGTCTTGTCGTTCAACTCCTTGGCATTGCCTCGCTTGCGATCGACGAGCTGCCCCAGCAGGTCGTCGGCCTTGTCCGCGATCGACCGGACCTCGTTGATCTTCATCACGGAGGCCCGCGTGTTTGACAACTCCTCGGTCTGAAGGAGCGCCAGCACCGCTTGAAGGCCGGCATCGTAGGCTTGCAGCGCCTGCTGGGTCTCGCGGACCCGGGCCTTGCCCTCGTCGGTCACGAAAAAGTTGCTGGCCTTGGCCAGCTCTTCGTGCGTGGTCTTCAGGCGTGCCTGCACGGAAGCCGTGTGCATGCGCCGCTCGTCTTCCGTCGTCGCCAGCACCGCACTGCGGATCGCCCGGCTCGCGCCGATCAACTGGATGTTCGCCTCCGTGGCGTGGGACAGGCCGGTGATCTCGCGCTCGTACATCAGGTCGGCCAGGTCATTGATCTCACTGGATCGCAGGATGCCGGCCGTACCGATCAACGCGCCGATCGCCGCGACTGCCAGAAAGCCGGCGATCAGCTTGGTGCCGACCTTCATTCGTTTAAACCATTCCATTTTCGAAGCCCGTTTGGATTGTCAAAAACCAGCGGTGGCGCTGGCGACGCATTGGATTGCCGCAGGAATGGCCCGTGCCTCGTGAGCACTGGGTGGAGGGGCGTTGATTCAAGAGGCGCCGTGACGCACCTCTTGCCAGCAAGGTCGAGAGCCGCTGTTGTCTTTTGTCGTTGTGGGAGCGGATGGCGAAGCCTTGCAGAAACCCGTCGCGGGACCGTGCCACTGTCTGTGTAACCAATGGTTTCAAATCCTATCAGAAATGAAACTGATGGGTTTCATTAATGGCCAGGCCTGTCAGCAAGCAACAACAAGAGGAGATGTTGAAACCCTGCTGGCGCTCAGGTGGCGCGGCAGCCGGCCAGGAACACCGCCACGGACCGGTGCATGAGCTGCGCCTGCTCCTCGGGCGATCCGGGATGCATCGCGAAGGCCGCCAGGTTCTGCGCCGGCGACGAGATCAGGCTGGCGAACACCTTCGCCAGGGTGGGCAGGTCTTCCACCACCATGGCTTCGCTGGCGAACAAGTCCGCCAGATGATGCGCCAGCAGCGCCAGGTATTGCTCGATCAATCCATGGACCAGTGGGGCCAGCTCCGGGTGGAGCGAGATGCCATGGATGGCGAATCGAAGCCAGTTCTGCATGCCGGGGTGCAGCAGCGTGGCATTCATTTCCATGCCGATCCGCACCAGCTTGTCCTGCAGGGGCAGGCCGGGCGCGAACTGGAAATCGAGCTGCAATGCCGGCAGCGCGGCGGCCGCCAGCACCTCGCGCAGCAGGTTTTCCTTGGACTCGAACCGGGTGTAGATGGTGCGCTTCGTCACGCCCGCCGCAGTGGCGATGGCTTCCATGCTGGTGCCCGCGTAGCCGTGCTCCAGCATGAGGGCGGCCGCCACATCGACAATGATCTGGCGCAGCTCCTGCGCGCGCTGGGCGCTGGGGCGCCCGAGGGGGGAGCGGCCGACGGACGGGGCACGACCTTCGGTTGGGGGCATGGTGGCGGGTCGTGTCTGTCGCTGTGGGGCACGAATGCTACGCCCGCGCCGCCCATGCCGCCTGGGGAACTGCCTCTAAACGGAGATGGGATGGCGAACCGGTGGCGCGCCCGATGGGCTGGCGCGTGCGAATCAGCCCCGCGTGCCGTCCCGCGCCGGCAGCGGCGCCAGCGAGTCGCGCAGGCGGTCGTGCGTGCGGGGCGCCTGCGAATCGAGCGCCTGCTCCACATGCCCGATGTGCGCCCAGCATGCGCTCGCGCGCCAGGGCCGTATCGCCGCGCTCGAGGGCCTCGACGATGGCGGCGTGCTCGGCGCACGAC